>CAJMJM010000017.1 GCA_905213725.1 Collinsella aerofaciens | reverse complement strand
TCTCGCTGGTCATGGCGTTTTTGCCCAAGAATACGTCCTATAACGTATTTGCCGGTCTCAACCTGGTCTCCGTCGCAGCCGTACTGGTGCTGTCGATTGTGACGGCCGGTGACGTCCTTATGAGCGGCGACACCGCGAGCGCTCTTGGCCTGTGGTTCCTCCTCGATTCGCTGGGCGCCATCTTTGTGCTGCTCATCGGCTTTATCGGTTTTCTTACGGGGCTGTTCTCGCTGCCCTATGTAAAGGCCGATATCGAGGATGGCTACATGCCCGCCGAGAGCGCCAAGCAGTATTTTGCGCTGTTTAGCCTGTTTGTGTTCACCATGCTGATCGCGTGCCAGTCCACCACCATGCTCCTCACCTGGGCCGCCGTGGAGGCAACCACGCTTTCCACCGTGTTCCTCGTGGGTATCTACAAGAACAAGACGGCCCTCGAGGCTTCTTGGAAGTATGCGATGGTCTGCACCGCCGGCGTGGCCTTTGGCCTGTTCGGTACGCTGTTGATCTACGCCAACGCCGCCGACGTGATTCCCAACGCCCACGAGGCCGCGTTCCTGTCGTGCGTGCTGCCGTATGCCAACCAGTTCGACCCGACGCTCATGCGCCTCGCCTTTGCGTTTATCGTGATCGGCTTTGGCACCAAGGCCGGCCTGTTCCCCATGCACACTTGGCTGCCCGATGCCCACTCCCAGGCCCCGAGCCCTGTCTCGGCCCTGCTCTCGGGCGTGCTGCTTAAGTGCGCCATGCTTGTGATCATGCGCTTCTACGGCTTTACCATCCAGGCCGTGGGCGCCGAGTATCCGCAGCTTTTGTTGCTGATCGTCGGCACGCTGTCCATTTTGGTGGCGGCGCTTTCGATGTTTCGTCAGGACGACCTCAAGCGCCGCTTTGCGTACTCGTCTGTGGAGAACGTGGGCGTTATCGCCCTGTGCCTGGGTATCGGTGGCCCGCTGGGTATCGCCGCGGCCCTGCTGCACTGCGTGTTCCACGGCTTTACCAAGACGCTTGCTTTCTGCGTGTCCGGCAACATCCAGCACGCCTTTGGCACGCGTAGCCTGGCCAAGATCCAGGGCGTCGTCGAGGTTGCCCCCGCAACCGCCGCGCTCGCCGTCCTGGCGCTGCTCGGTCTTGGTGCCTTCCCGCCCTTTGGCATGTTTATCTCCGAGTTCCTGACTTTTGTCGCCGGTGTTACCGCCGGTCCCATGTGGCTGGTCGTCGTGGTCGCCCTCGGCCTTACCGTGGCCATCTCCGCGCTCACCCGCATCGCACTCAAGTCGGTATTCGGCCATGCGCCCCAGGGCATGGGCAAGCATGAGGCCCCAGCGCTCACGCTTATCCCCGAAATCATCCTGGCCGTCATGATCTTGTGGTTTGGCATCGCCACCCCGCTGCCTCTCGTGCACGGTGTGGAGACCGCGACCGGCATCGGGCGCGAGCAGAGCACCGAGGAACTTCGCGCGACGCCGATGTACCGCGCTGTGTTCGGTACCGAGACCGCTCAGAGCGAGGTGGAGTAACGAATGATTGAAACTGAGAACAAGGTGTATGCCCGTCGCTGCGAGAGCCATGTCGAGGCCCTGCGCCGCGCCGTTCCGGGCTGCATCGAGAAGGTCGAGTGGCAGTGCGAGGACCAGCTGACGATTACCGTCAAGCAGGACAAGCTGCCCGAGGCCGTCCACTACCTGTACTACGAGCGCTACGGCTGGATTCCCGTGATTGTCGGCAACGACGAGCGCTCCCTGTGCGGCCGTTACGCCGTGTACTACGTCATCTCCATGGAGGGGGAGGATCCCGGCTGGGTGACCGTGCGCACCGAGGTCGATCCCGCCAAGATGACGTTCCCGTCCGTGACACCGTTCGTCCCCGCCTGTGTGTGGGGCGAGCGCGAGCTTCGCGACATGTTCGGCCTGATCCCCGAGGGTCTGCCCGACCGTCGTCGCCTGGTGCTGCCCGACGATTGGCCCAGCGGCCTGTACCCGCTGCGCAAGGACTCCATGGACTACCGCTTCCGTCCCGCTCCCGCGAGTGACATGGAAAACTACGAGTTCTTGGCCGATACCAAGGGCAAGGAGACGACGCTCGTCCCCATGGGACCGTTGCACATCACCTCCGACGAGCCCGGCCACTTCCGCCTGTTCGTTGAGGGCGAGACGATCGTCGATGCCGACTACCGTCTGTTCTACGTGCACCGCGGCATGGAGAAGGTCGCCGAGACGCGCCTGAACTATGACGCCGTGACGTTCCTCGCCGACCGCATCTGCGGCATCTGCGGCTGCGCCCACTCGGTGGCCTATGCCGAGGCCGTCGAGCGCGCCCAGGGCATTCATGTCCCGCCGCGCGCCCAGTACATCCGCGCCATCATGCTCGAGGTCGAGCGTCTGCACTCACACCTGCTCAATATTGGCCTCGCATCGCACTACACCGGCTTCGACTCCGGCTTCCAGCAGTTCTTCCGCGTCCGCGAGAAGTCCATGGACCTGGCCGAGAAGCTCTCCGGTCACCGCAAGACCTACGGCCTCAACGTGATCGGCGGCGTGCGTCGCGACATTTTGGCCGAGCAGAAGCTCTCCACGCTCACGACCATCCACCAGCTGCGCTCCGAGGTTCAGGAGCTCGTCGACGTCTTGCTCTCCACGCCCAACTTTATTGAGCGTACGAGTGGCATCGGCATCTTGGACCGCAAGATCGCACGCGACTTCTCGCCGGTCGGCCCGCTCATGCGTGGCTCGGGCTATGCCCGCGACGTGCGCTTTGACCATCCCTTCGACGGCTACGCCGATCCGGACGTCCAAAAGATGCACGCCGCTACGGCCGACACCTGCGATGCCTTTGGCCGTACCGCCGTCCGCATCCAGGAGGTCTACGATTCGATCGACATGATCGAGACCATGCTCGAGAACTGCCCGTCGGGCCCCATCCTTACCACGGATTGGGAGTACACCCCGCACAAGTACGCCATCGGTGCCACCGAGGCGCCGCGCGGCGAGGACGTGCACTGGGCCATGCTCGGCAACAACCAGAAGTGCTACCGCTGGCGCGCCAAGGCGGCCACGTACAGCAACTGGCCGGTCCTGCGCTACATGTTCCGCGGCAACACCGTGGGCGACGCTGCGCTGATCGTCGGTTCGCTCGACCCGTGCTACTCCTGCACCGACCGCGTGACGGTGACCGATGTCGCCGCCAAGCGCGACCACGTGCTCGACAAGGAGCAGTTCGAGAACGTCTGGCGCGACAAGTCGCCGCTTGCGGGCGAGGGCACCATGGCCGCTCCGCTCGATGAGGAGGCGCTCTAATATGCTGAAGCTTTGGAAGGTTAACGCCAAGGCCGGCGACGCGACGGTCAAGTACCCGTTTGCGCCGTTTCCCACCAACAAGGACATGCGCGGCAAGCCCGAGCATAATGCCGAGCTCTGCATCGCCTGCGGTGCCTGCGGCGTGGCGTGCCCGGCCGATGCCATTCGCATGGACACCGACCTTGCGGCCGATACCATTACCTGGTCGATCGACTATGGTCGCTGCATCTTCTGCGGCTGCTGCGAGGAAGCCTGCCCCATGGAGGCCATCAAGCTCACCGAGGAGTTTGAGCTGGCCGTCATGAGCAAGGACGACCTCACCAGCAAGAGCGTCTACACGCTCGAGCATTGCTCGCGTTGCGGCAAGCCGTTTGCCCCGCACAAGGAGATCGACTACGCCAAGCGCCTGCTGCAAAAGGCCGGCGGCATGGAGGCCGAGCAGGCCGCCCGTACCGTCGGTATGTGCCAGGAGTGTAAGCGCGAGCTCGACGCCCTGCGCGCCGCCTCGGCCGTAAAGACCGGCAACGCACACGGCATGGCTGCCAACGAGACGCTTGCGTCCGGCGAGCCCCAGGGCCCCGGCATGGAGTATCTGGGCGGCCACGGCGTGAACCCGGAGTATATCGACCGCGAGCTTAACCCCGATGCGCCCGAGATTCCCGCCGGTCCGGCGCCGGTCGAGGGCATCATCATAGATTTTGAAACGAAGGAGGAGTAACCATGGCCGAACCCACGCTTTTGCCCGAGCGGCTTCAGTACCGCCCGACCAAGATCGAGCTCGACGAGAGCATCGAGAAGGCCAAGGCGACCCTTCTTAAGAAGATCAAGCGCTCGGTGTACGTCTACCGTGTCGACTGCGGCGGCTGCAACGGCTGCGAGATCGAGATCTTCGGTTCCATCACGCCCGTCTTTGACGTCGAGCGCTTTGGCATCAAGGTCGTGCCCTCGCCCCGTCACGCCGATGTGCTGCTGTACACCGGCGCCGTGACGCGTGCCATGCGCATGCCGGCCCTGCGCGCGTTTGAGGCCGCACCCGATCCCAAGATCGTGGTGTCCTATGGCGCGTGCGGCTGCACCGGCGGCATCTTCTACGACAACTACTGCGTCTGGGGCGGCACGGATAAGATTCTGCCGGTCGACGTCTACATTCCCGGCTGCCCGCCCAGCCCTGCGCAGACCGTCTACGGCTTTGCCATGGCGCTCGGTCTGCTGGACCAAAAGCTCCATGCCGAGACCACGGTGGAGGCCGCCGGCGAGCAGGCCGATATCCTGCACCCCGGCGTGCCGTACAAGCTGCGCGTTGCCATCGAGCGCGAGGCTCGCGCCATGAGCGGCTACCGTTACGGCCGCGATCTGGCCAACGAGTTTATGGATACGCTCGAGGGCGCGCCCAAGGGCGATATCCGCGGTGCCATGGCGCTGCTCATCGACAAGCAGGACGATCCGCGCCGCGTCGAGGTGTACTCGGCGCTGCAGGATCTGGTGCTGGCCGGAGGTCGCTAGATGGAGCTCACGGACCGCTCTGGTTACTTTGCGGGTCCCGGCATGCTCGGCGGTTCTTTTGGCGATGCCTCGCGCGCAAGCGACGAGGCCGCCGAGGGCGTCGCCGACCCCTGCCTGGGCCATGCGCCCGACCAGGTGGTCTTCTATGAGCTCACGCGTAAGTTTGTGGAGACCGAGGAAGACGTTCCCCAGGAGGCCTGCGACGTGCTGTACTACACGCTCGCCGTGGGCCACCACACCGGCGTGCTCGATTGCTTTGAGCCGCGCCTGTCGGTGCCGGTGAACGTGTTCTATTCGCTCGTCGACGCGCTGCCGGAGGGGGAGGCCAAAACCAAGTTCGAGGCCATCCGCTCCTTTGGCGAGTGCCAGCTCGACAAGGCGGCGGTGCCGTCGCTGCTCGAGGCCTGCGATGCGCTGCTCGACGAGCGCGGTTTTCGCGGGTCGGCCAAGGCCGGCATCTCGGTGTTCGACGACGACTTTGGCCTGCATGCCCAGCAGGTCGCGTTCTTAATGAAGTTCCGCGATTTGGTGGAGCGCGTGCGCGATGTTTCGGGCGTGTAGCTGTCGGGATGGTTGCAGTAATGGATCGCGTTGTGGATGGACGTGTGAACGGCGCCCCGTTTGCGGGTATCGTGCTCACGGCGGGAAGCGTGCTGCGTGCCGACGATGCCGCCGGCCCCGTGCTCTCCAAAAAGATGGAGGACGCGCCCATTGCCGGTTGGTACACCATCGACGGTGGCCAAACGCCCGAGGACGACATCATCGAGGTCAAGCGCGAGCGTCCGCCTCGCCTGGTCTTGGTCGATGCCGCCGACATGGCGCTGCCCGTCGGGTCTATCCGCCTGCTCGATAAGCGCGATGTGGCCCGCAAGTCGATGTTCACCCCGCATTCGCTCCCTTTGTCGATTCTGATCGAGGAAATCGAGCAATCGTGTGATGATATCGTCTTCATAGGGATTCAGCCGGGCGACACGGAGTTCTACAACCCCATGTCCCCGGAAGTCTTTGACGCCGTCGACGCCGTGTACGACGCCGTGGCCGCCAACGACTTTTCCCACTTTGTCCGCTTGGGACAAGAGCAATAGGAGCGCTTGTCCCTGCTGATTAGGAAAGAAGTGATTGACATGGCAGATTCCAAGGCGGAGTACCCCGCTCCCGATTGCCTGGCGCCCGCCGCGATCGAGGCCAAGACCGAGGCCGCCGGCGTGACCAAGGCCAACCTGCCGGTCGCAAAGGCCTTTCTGTTGGCAATGTTCGCCGGTGCGTTCATCGCCTTCGGCGGCCTGTTCTTTACCGTGTTCTTGAGCGATAGCACGCTGGGCTGGGGCGCCCAGCGCGTCGTGGGCGGCCTGTGCTTTTGCCTGGGCCTGGTGCTCGTGCTGGTGTGCGGCGCCGAGCTGTTCACCGGTAATTCGCTTATGGTCTGCGCGCTCAAGAGCAAAAAGATCACCCTGGCCCAGATGCTCAAGGCCTGGGTCGTCGTATGGCTTGGTAACTTTGCCGGTGCCCTGTTCATCGTCTTTTTGGTGTACATGGCCGGCATTTACAAGCTCAACGGCGAGGCGGTCGCCAATTCCATGGTGAGCGTCGCCGCTGGCAAGGTGACGGTCGACTGGGTGACGATCTTCTTCCGCGGCATCCTGTGCAATATCTTTGTGTGCCTGGCCGTGTGGATCGGTACCGCCGGCAAGGCCGTGGTCGATAAGGTTGTGGGCATTCTGCTGCCCATCGCCGCCTTTGTGGCCTGCGGTTTTGAGCACTGCGTCGCCAACATGTACTTTTTGCCCATGGGCGCCGTGATGCACGCGTGCGGCTATGGCGCCGACGTCGCCGGCGCTGATGCGCTCAACGCCGCGGGCATTGCGTTTAACCTGTCCGCCGCCACGCTGGGCAACATCGTGGGCGGCGCGGTTCTGGTCGCGCTCGGCTACTGGTTTATCTACGCCAAGAAGTCCGAGGCGTAAGGTATCGTCTGTTTGACGTTGGGCCTCCCGCGGGGCATTGCCGTGCGGGAGGCTTTTTGGGTCTGGGGCTTGTTGCCGGGCTTTTGGCTTGTTGTGTTTAGCTGATGAAAGGGGTAATCGAGATGGCATCTGCTGTTAAGCGTGACGGTCGCGCCGTGGTGACCACATGCGGGGGATGCTATGCCGATTGCGCCTTTGCGGCACACGTTGAGGACGGTCGCGTGGTGGCCGAGTTGCCGGTGCCGGGGCATCCGTGCGCGGCGCGTGCCCTCTGCGCCCGCGGACGGCATCGCCTGGCAATGCCGTTTGACGAGCGTGACCGGATTTTGCATCCCATGCGCCGCCGAGCTGATGGCTCGGGGTTTGATGCGATTACCTGGGGCGAGGCGTTTGCTCAGATTGCCGAGCGTCTTTTGGGGATTGTTGGCGAGTGTGGGCCTCGTGCGCTGGGCATGACGCTCGGCGTGCCCTCGTTCGACCGCTACTGGGCGTATCGCTTTATGCATACGCTGGGCTCGCCCAACGTGTATGGTGCCGATGGCGCCTGCGAGGTAAGCCGACTTACCGGTTGGGAGCACAGCCTAGGTTATAGTCCCGCCTCCGACCTTGCGCATACCGACTGCATCATGTACCTGGGGCGTTCCATCGTCGATTCATCGACGATGGGGGCCGTCGATGCGCTCAACGATGCGCGCCGGCGTGGGGCGAAGATCATCGTGGTCGACCCCCGGCGCAGCGGCTCTGCCGCGCTTGCCGATCGCTGGCTGCGCGTGCGCCCGGGCTGCGACCTGGCCTTGCTGCTGGGCATTGCGCATGTGCTCATTGCCGAGGGCCTGTACGACCACGAGTTCGTTGCCCGCTATACCATGGGTTTTGACGAGCTGGCGCAGGCGGCTGCTGCCTGGACGCCCGAGTGGGCTGAGTCGATGTGCGACGTGCCAGCGGACGACATCCGCGCGACTGCGCGCGATCTCGCTGCCGCCGCGCCTGCCGCTGTGGTGGATGCGGGCTTTCATGGTGGCATCGGTATCGCGTATGCCAATAGCACCCAGACCGCGCGTGCTATCTGCTTGGTCGATGTGCTGCTGGGCTGTATCGGACATGCGGGCGGCGCGCTCAATCCACCCACGCCGCTTGTGTTGGGCGACCTCGATCCCGCACGCTTTGCGACGCCGCCGGTGCCGCGTGAGCCCAAGCTGGGGTCCGAGCGCTATCCACTGGTCGATCCGGTGCGCGGCCTGTGCACGACCATCGGTCAGTCGATTCTTGCCGGTGAGCTGCGCGGACTGATTGTCTATGCCAGTAACCCCGGTGCGGGCTATGGCAATGCACAGGCTTGGTTGGGTATTTTGCAGCAGCTCGACTTGCTTGTGACGATTGATATTCGTTGGTCCGAGACGGCGCGTGCTTCTGACTTCGTGCTGCCCGACGTGACGTATCTGGAGGCTGACCGCGGCGTGGGAACGGTGACAGGCACCAACGATGCGCGCGTGTTCTACCGCAACGCCGTGCTGACTGTGCAGCATGACGACACACGTCCCGGTCGGGAGATCTTTGCCGGTCTGGCGCAGGCGTGTGGCGTGGGCGAGTACTTCCAGTTTACGTCTGACGATCTGGCGGCTGCCCAGGTGGCGCCTTTTGGGATCAATCTGGACGAGCTCAAGGAACGCGGCTGGGCCGACACGGGTGTTGCGTTGCCGTCGCGTACGGGCGAGCCGGCGATTCCCCTGGATGGCGGCAGGATTGCGCTGGAAAGCGACGTGTGGGAGCGAGCCGGTCTGGGCCGCGTTCCCGGTTGGATCGCGCCCATGGTGGAGCCCGGTCCGGGGATGTTTCGCCTCATTAGCGGCAACCGTCCCTTTGAGTCGCACACCTCGCGCAGGCTTGCGGCCCAAGGTGCCGCCGAGGCTGGATCGGACCTGGATGCCGTGCAGATGAATGCCGATGCCGCCGCTCGCATGGGTATTGCCGACGGCGAGATCGTCGAACTCGTGAGCGATATGGGCCGCGACCGCGTGCGCGTGGAGACGACGCCGTATCTGCATCCGGCGTGCATCTTTACGTCGGCCGCCCCCGGCGGACGTTCGTTTCGCGCCGATGCCGGCGGCGCTCAAGCCTTGGGCGTCGGCCCACTCGACCATACACCGTTGCGTTGGGACCCGTTGACGGGCGCCGCGCTCACCCAGGAAAACGCCGTTCGCGTGGAAAAGATCGCGGCGCGCGAGGATAATAGCGATTGATTGACTCAGCCGATCGAATTGGCTGATAGTTTGACGTTCGAACGATTGATTCACCTTTGGTTTTGAAAGGCCGCACATGAGCGATAGCCAGAACATGTCCGATGAGGTGCGCGCCCGCCTGCGCGCTATCCCTTCCGTCAACGAGCTGCTTGCCGAGTGGCCGGTAGTGAAGGCGGCGGGGGAGACCTGCGACGCGGTGGTTCATGCCGCCGTCACGGCGGAGCTCGACGAGGAGCGCGCCGCCATTCGCGCCGGTGCCGCCCCGCGCTCTAAGCGCGACCTGGCCTCGGCGATCGAGTGGCGTGCGCATCGATCCGCACTGCCGAGCCTGCGTCCTGCCGTCAACGCCACGGGTGTCGTTATCCATACCAATCTGGGTCGAGCCCCGCTCGCGGAGTCAGCTGCCAAGGCCGTGGCCGAGGTCGCGCGCGGCTACAGCACGCTCGAGTACAGTGTGGACACCTGCTCGCGTGGGTCGCGCAAGGAGCATGCCGCGCAGCTGATCCGCTCGCTTACCGGTGCTGAGGACGCGCTGGTCGTTAACAATAACGCGGCCGCCGTGCTGCTGGTGCTGGCGACCCATGCCGCAGGTAAAGAGGTTATCGTCAGCCGCGGCGAGCTTGTCGAGATTGGCGGCAGCTTCCGCATCCCCGATGTCATGGCGGCTTCGGGCGCCAAACTCGTCGAGGTCGGCGCCACCAACCGCACACATTTGGGCGACTACGAGCGCGCCATCACGCCCGATACGGCGATGATCCTTAAGGTCCATCCTTCCAACTATCGCATCGAGGGCTTTCACGAGGAGGTGGGCTCTCGGGAGCTTGCCACCCTGGCCCACAAGCATGGCCTGCTGTTCTACGAGGATCAGGGCTCGGGCGCGCTTCTGCCCGATGACATCCTGGTGCGCGGCGGTGAGGAGCCCACGCCGGCTTCGGTCGCGGCGGGACTCGATATCGTTTCGTGCTCGGGTGATAAGCTGCTAGGCGCCGCGCAGGCGGGCATTATCATGGGCCGCCGCGATCTGGTCCAGGCCTGCGGGTCGCATCCGCTTATGCGTGCCCTGCGTCCGGGTAAGCTCGCGCTGGCGGCGCTCGAGGCTACACTGCGCATCTACATGGACGGGGCGGATGTGGCCCATCGCGAGGTGCCGGTGCTCAACATGCTCACGCTTCCGCAGGCTCATCTGGAGCGTCGCGCACGCAAGCTGAGCGAGTTGATGGTGGCGGGCCTCGATAAGGCTGGCTGCCCGTGTGCCGTGCAGGTGGAAATCGTCGAGGAGTCGTCGACTCCCGGCGGCGGCTCGCTGCCTACCGTCGAGCTGACCACCAAGTGCGTTGCCGTGCGCCTCGTAGAAGAGCGACTTTCTGTCGACGCGCTCAAGCGCTCGCTCGTCCGGGATTTCGACACGCCGGTCGTCACGCGCGCCTCGCACGATCGCGTCCTGTTTGATGTGCGCACGCTCGTGGGTGACCGCGATATCGAGACGGCGGCATCGACGCTCGTCGCGTGCGTTAAGAAGGCGGTTGCACGATGAGTGAGGTTCAGGCGCTGGTGGAGTGTCCCGTTTTCGTTGGCACGGCGGGCCACGTCGACCACGGTAAGTCGGCGCTGATCGAGGCGCTGACCGGCAAGAATCCCGATCGCCTAGAGGTCGAGCGTCGTCGCGGCATGACGGTGGAGTTGGGTTTTGGCGAGCTGGCGCTGCCGAGCGGCAAGATCGTCGGCCTGGTCGATGTGCCGGGGCATGCTCATTACCTGCGCGCCATGGTGCAGGGTGCGACAGGCATCGACGTTGCCGTGCTGGTGGTCTCTGCCGTCGAGGGCGTAATGCCGCAGACGCGCGAGCACGTGCACGTGCTGGAGCTGCTGGGCGTCACGCATATGGTGGTCGCGCTGACGATGTGCGACCTGGCCGACGCCGAGATGACCGAGCTTGCCGAGCTCGATGTCGATGACTTTTTGTCGGGTACTGTGTTTGCGGGCGCGCCGATCGTGCCCGTGTCGTCTAAGACGGGCGAGGGGATCGACGGACTGCTTGCGGTGCTCGACGAGCAGGTAAATGCCTGCTGGGATGCCTGCCGTGCCCGTGCCGAGCTCACCGATGCCGCACCGCGCCTGCCTATCGACCGCTGCTTTACGATCAAGGGCGTCGGCACCGTCGTGACGGGAACGCTGCACGATGCGCCGGTTGCGGTGGGCGACGAGCTGATGGCCTTGCCGTCGCGTACGGTCTGTCGCGTGCGCGGGATTCAGGTGCATGGCGATACGCCGCGCGCGCTGCCTGGTCAGCGTGTGGCGCTCAACCTGGTTGGTGACGGTGTCGCGGCGCTTGACCGTGGCGAGATGCTGGGCGTGACGGACCGCTTTGGTCAGACGTTGCGCTTTATGATGACGTTCACCTACCTGGGCCGCGAGGGCGCCAAGCCGCGCGTGCTCGAGTCGGGCGCGCGTGTGCATGTGATGGCCGGCACGGCCGAGGTCGTCGGTCGCATCATGCTCATGGAGGGCGAGGCCCCTATGGCGGTGGGCGAGACCCGTACCGTACAGGTGCGCTTGGAGGAGCCGCTGCCGCTGCGAGCCGGAGACCATGCCGTGGTGTTGTCGTATTCGCCCGTTATGCTCATTGGCGGCGGGCGCGTGCTGCTATCGCGCTGCCGTCGCTCGCGCGAGCTTTCGGCGGGGGAGCGCGCGCTGCTTGCAGCGCTTGAGACCGGCGATGCCGTCGCTGGTGTGGACGCGTGGCTGGCGTTGCAGACGTTGCCAGTCGTGGTCACCGACGTTGCCGCGGCGCTCGATCTTGTTTCCGGTGAGGCCGATGCCGCGTTGAACGAGTTGGTGGTGCGAGGTGTTGTGCGCGAGCTTGCGGGCTCGGGCGGGCCGCTGTATGCGTATTCTGCCGTGCGCGATGCCGCGATGGATGCCCTGGCGGCGACCCTGTCAGCCATGCATGCGGCGTCTCCCAAGGAGACGGGCTTTACGCCTGGCGCCGTTGCCCATGCTGCGTGGCCTGCCGCTGACGATACGGTTGCCGCAGCCCTGATTTCCGAGGGCTGCGCGCGTGGCGTATGCGCTGCCGAGGGGGCCGAGGTGTTTGACCCGCACTCGGCCGCCGCGGCGGCACGCGTGGTGCGCGAGGCCTGCGAACGTATCGTTGCCTTGCTGGATGAAGCCGGCCTCGATGCGCCGACGCTGCCCGAGGTTGGCGAGCAGTTGCAGCTCGATCGCGACACCATGACGCGTGCCCTGCGCGAGCTTTCGCTCAACCGGTCGATCGTTAAGGTCGAGCGCGACGTTGCCCTGTCCGCTGCCGCCGAGGCCCATGCGCGTGAGCTTGTTGCCGCCGCTATTGAGGCAGCCGGCGGCGCTGCCACCACGAGCGTGCTGCGCGAGGCGCTGGGTGTGTCGCGCAAACGTGCCATCAGCATCTTGGAGCACCTGGATGCCGTGCGCTTTACGGTGCTCGACAAAGACGCCGGCGGCCTGCGCTCCCTGCGCTAGGCCGGTCACTCGCTCCCGCCTCCTCAGTTGCGGTGAAATAGTTCCTATTTGGAGGCTTTGGCAGCAAATACAGGAACTATTCCACCGCAACTTCTTGCTCGTCTTTTTGGGTTGGAGCCGTTTCGGTTTGGTAAAATACCGCCGCACTTGGGAACGGATGGGCTCCGGTGGGCTCCGCGGTCCTCAAAACCGTTGCGAGGCGTGCAAAACGTCTTGGATGTGTTCGATTCACATACGTTCCCGCCATACGCTACCAGCGCTTTTGTGCTCGCGGTCTTGCTGCGTGCCGCAAAGGCGCTGTTTTGTTTTTGCACGAGCTTTTCGTAGCGCCGCTATTTCGACGGCTGTATTTAGCATCGTGCACCGGGTTTCGAGCACGCCGATGGAGGTGTTTTGCCGTATGACTACCGTAAGACGTTCCGATCTTTCTTGTGTCGTCCAGGCGGGCGGGCTGTCCTCGCGCATGGGCTGCGATAAGGCACGCATGGCGTTTTGCGGCGAGCCGCTCATCGAGCGCGTGCTGGGCCGGCTGGCGCCAGTTGCCGGCGAGTTGGTCGTGACGACGTCGCGTCCCAGCGAGCTTGCCTATCTTGAGGAGCGCACGTTTGGCGGCCTGGTGCCGCGTGTGGTAGCGGACCTTGAAGGGTCGGCGGGCGCCATGCGCGGCATCGCGAGCTCGTTGGCCGCGGCCCGATTGCCGCTCGTGGCGATCGTCGCCTGCGATATGCCGTTTGTCTCGCCGGAGCTCATCGGCGCGCTTGCCGATCGTGTTGAGGCCGAGGCACTCGATGTGTGCGTGCCGCGTGTGGAGCGTGGCATTGAGCCGCTTTGCGCCGTCTGGCGCCGTGAGACCTGCTCGCCGATTGCTTACGAGCTGCTCGCCGGTGACCGTCAACGCATTCGCTGCCTGATCGATCGGGTGAACGCCGGGTATTTGGACGATCCTCAGATTGTCGCGGTCGCAGGCTCGACGCTCTGCTTCGAAAACGTCAATACGCCCGAGGAGTTTACGGCGGCCGAGTTGCTCGCCTAGACGATTGGAGTTGCCATGTCTCACGATATCTGTCCCGACACGGGAGAACCTTGCACCTGCGATGGGTCCGAGCCCTGTACCTGCGGTTGCGGTGGTTGTGGACATACCGCGGAAGAGGAGGCTGCTGCCGCGGCGTATCGTGATGCACACCGCGAAGGCCCGTCCGGTGATGCCCTCGACCACGAACGCAAGATTATCGTTTCATTCGATAGCACCTTCGATGTGATGGAATGCGAACAGCTGTGTTTTGCCGCCGGTGTGCCCGGGCGCATTATGCCGCTGCCCGGCTCCATCACCGCCGGCTGCGGGCTGTGCTGGGCCATGCCGTTCTCGGGCGATGCACTCGCCGCCTTTCGCGCTGCCACCGAAGGCCGCATAACCCCCGCCGACTACCATCAGCTCGTCCTCTAACCACCAGCACCACCACAAAGGTGCCTGTCCCCAATGTGGTGGTTTAGAACACGTGGACGAAACAGGTTTGAAACACGGGTTTTGCACGTCAGGTGCTCAAAAACGCTTCTACCTGCATCGTAATCAAAACGAAACATCTGCTCGTCGGCTTATGCGAAACTTTGCCGCAACAGTGCGATATTATCCATACTCGATAAAGTTCGCGGCGCATAGGGTGTCGCGACCAACATTTTCGTTTCCCATCATTGGAGGAAGCATGAGCTACACGCAGAAAGTTCTCGAAGAGCTCAAGGCCCGCTATCCCGAGCAGCCTGAGTTCATCCAGGCCGCGACCGAGATCCTCGGCACCATCCAGCCGGCGCTCGACGCCCACCCCGAGTACGAGGAGGCCGCCCTGCTGGAGCGCCGCGTCGAGCCCGAGCGCATCGGCATGTTCCGTGTTCCCTGGGTCGACGACCAGGGCAAGGTTCAGGTCAACCGCGGCTATCGCGTCGAGTTCAACTCTGCCATTGGACCCTACAAGGGCGGCCTGCGCTTTAACCCGACGGTCACCCTGGGTATGCTCAAGTTCCTGGGCCTGGAGCAGATCCTCAAGAACAGCCTGACCACCCTTCCCATGGGCGGCGGCAAGGGCGGCTCCGACTTTGCCCCCAAGGGCAAGTCCAACAACGAGATCATGCACTTCTGCCAGTCCTTCATGACCGAGCTCTATCGCCACATCGGCCCCAACACCGACGTTCCCGCCGGCGACCTGGGCGTTGGCGGCCGCGAGGTTGCCTACCTGTTCGGTCAGTACAAGCGCCTGACCAACGAGTGGACCGGCGTCCTCACCGGCAAGGGCCTCTCCTTTGGCGGCTCGCTCGCCCGTACCGAGGCCACCGGCTACGGCCTGGCCTACTTTGTGGACGAGTACCTCAAGAGCCGCGGCGACTCCTTCGAGGGCAAGAACGTCGTCGTTCATGGCTCCGGTAACGTCGCCATCTACGCGGTCCAGAAGGTCGCTCAGCTCGGCGGCAAGGTGCTGGCCTGCTCCGATACCCACGGCTGGGTCGAGGATCCCGACGGCATCGACTACACCGTGCTCGAGCACGTCTACAATAAGAAGCGCTCCGGCCACGACAAGGGCGTCACGCTCGCCATGTACGTTGACGAGAAGCCCAACGCCGTGTGGCACGAGGGCGACGGCCGTGGCGTTTGGCAGCTGCCCTGCGACATCGCGCTGCCCTGCGCTCGCGAGAACACGCTGCTGCTCGAGGACGCCCAGGCGCTCGTCGCCAACGGCTGCAAGGTGGTCGGCGAGGGCGCGAACATGCCCACGACCATCGAGGCCACGACCTACTTCCAGGAGAACGGCGTCGCCTTTATGCCCGGTAAGGCTGCCAACGCCGGTGGCGTGCTCGTGTCCGGCCTGGAGATGAGCCAGAATGCCGAGCACCTGTCCTGGACCTTCGAGGAGGTCGACGGCAAGCTCGAGCAGCTCATGCGCGGCATGTTCCACAACGTGGACGACACCGCCAAGGAGTACGGCCAGGATGGCAACTTTGTCATGGGCGCCAACATCGCCGGCTTCCTGAAGGTCGCCGACGCCATGCTCGCCCAGGGCGTCTGCTAAATCTTCGCTCGATATAGCATGTGATGAGGCTCCCAGCCATTCCGGCTGGGAGCCTTTTCTATCCCGGAGGACTCCTCATAACTTGCGGTGATATACGGACTGTTAAGCGTCCCAGAACGGCTAATCAGTCCGTATATCACCGCAAGTTATGGATGGGTGGGTGGATTTTGTCCTAAAACGGTGTGCGGCCCCTCGTTTGGTACACTTAAAGGTACTGGACAAGTGGAGAGATGGGGGAGAACGTGCTCAAGTTCGGTACCTACGTCCGTGTTGGAAACGCGGCCGAAGCCTATGAGCTCTTACAGAAGAACCGCAACAACAAGATTGTGGGCGGCGGCATCTGGATGCGCCTGGGTTCGCGTCGCGTGGCGACGGCGATTGACCTTTCGGCCTGCGGACTCGATCAGATCGAGGAGACCGAGACCGAGTTTCGCATCGGTGCCATGTGCACCTTGCGCCAGCTCGAGCGCCATACCGAGCTCAACGCGCTTGTCAACCATGTCTTTGAGTTTGCCGTCCACGATATCGTGGGCGTGCAGCTGCGCAACACCGCCACGGTGGGCGGCAGCATCTACGGTCGCTTTGGCTTCTCGGACGTGCTCTCGGCATTTTTGGCGCTCGATTCGTACGTTGAGCTGACGGGTGCCGGCCGCGTGCCGCTCGCCGAGTTCGTGGACATGGGCTATGTGCGCGACGTGATCGAGCACGTCGTGGTCGTTAAGCACGATTACCGTGCAAGCTACGAGGCCGTGCGCAAGGCCGCGACCGACTTCCCCTCCTTAAACGTCACCGCCGCCTGGTGGGACAACAGCTGGCATGTCACCGTGGGCGCCCGCCCGCTGCGTGCGACCCTGCTGCAGGGCGAGGCATGTGGCCTTATCGGCAAGCAGCCTTCCGAGGACGAGCTGCGCTCCCTGGCCGCGTCCGTGCGCGCGCTGAGCTACGGCACCAACATGTGGGGCTCGGCCGACTACCGCCGCCGCATCTCGGCCCCGCTTGCCGTCCAGGCCGTGCGCCGCGCCACCGGCATCGAGCTTTCGGCCGCGCTTGCCCGCGAGCTCGAGACCGTGCAAGTGCCTAAGTTTGCCACGGACGAGTATTCCTGCCGCCGCGTGCCCGGCGTCGATTCTAGTGAGGTGCGCTAATGGCTGCCAAACTCATCGATCTTTCCTTTACGCTCAACGGCCGCAAGGTCAAGGTTCAGATTGCCCCCGACACCATGCTCTTTGCGCTGCTGCGCGAGCAGGGTTGCGCGTCGGTGCGCTGTGCCTGCGAAACCACCAACTGCGGTCTGTGCACGGTGTGGCTCGATGGCGACCCGGTGCTGAGCTGCTCGGTTCCCGCCGCGCGCGTCGAGGGCCGCTCCATCACCACGCTCGAGGGCCTCAAGGCCGAGTCCGAGGCGCTCGCCCGCGCAATGGCTGCCGAAGGCGCCGAGCAGTGCGGTTTTTGCGCACCCGGCCTTATCATGAACGTGCTTGCGCTCGCCCGCGCCGCCAAGGAGGACCCGAGCCTCGTCGCCACGCGCGAGGAGCTCTCGCGCCAGCTCGCTGGCAACCTCTGCCGTTGCAGCGGCTACGAGAGCCAGCTGCGCGCCATCGTCCGCTTTCTCAACGAGTCCGGCGTGCAGGTGGGCTTTGAGATGCCCGAGCTGCCGGTCAACGACACCAGCTGCGACGGTGTCTCCTACAAGCAGATCACCCACAAGCAGCCCAAGAAGGATTCGAAGGCCTTGCTCGAGGGCCGTCCTGTCTACACGGGCGACATGGTGCCCGCCGGCGCGCTCATCGTTAAGCTCAAGCGCAGCCCGTATGCCCGCGCCAAGATCCGCTCCATCGACACGTCGCGCGCCCTGAAGGTGCCTGGCGTGGTGGGCGTCTACACCTACGAGGACGTGCCCAAGCGCCGCTTTACCATCGCTGGCCAGAGCTATCCGCAGCCGAGTCCCTACGACCGCCTGATCCTTGAGAACCTCGTACGCTACCAAAACGAGGAGGTGGCGATCGTCGCCGCCGAGACTGAGGAGGCTGCCGACAAGGCGCTCAAACTCATTAAGGTCGACTATGAGGTGCTTGAGCCGCTGCTCGACTTTACCAAGGCGCTCGATAACGACATCGTGGTCCACCCCGAGGGCGACGTGACCTTTATGTTCCCGCAGGGCGGCGACGTCCCGCGCAACTTGGTATGCAGCGGCACGAGCGACTTTGGCGACTTGGACGAGGCCTTCGCCCAGAGCGACATCGTCTTTACCCGCACCTACACCAGCCAGGCCACGCAGACCGCGCCCATGGAAACCTTCCGCGCCTTCGCGACGACCGACGCGTTCGGGCGCATCTCGGTGACCACCTCTACGCAGGTGCCCTTCCACGTGCGCCGCATGGTCGCGCAGTCGCTCGATATCCCGCAGTCGCAGGTGCAGGTCATTAAGCCGCGCATCGGCGGCGGCTTTGGCTCCAAGCAGACGGGCTGCTGCGAGATCTTTGTTGCGTTTGTGACCCAGCAGACCGGTCGTCCGAGTTACTGCTGCTTCACCCGTGAGGAGACCATCACTGCGGGCAACTCGCGCCACCAGATGCAGATGACCGTTAAGCTGGGCGCCATGAACGACGGTACCATCACGGCCATCGATCTGCACACGCTGTCCAACGCCGGCGCGTATGGCGAGCATGCTACCACGACGATCGGTCTTTCGGGCCACAAGAGCTTGCCCATCTACAACCACGTGAAGGCGAGCCGCTTTAGCTGGGACGCCGTCTACACCAATACCAACCGCGGCGGCGCGTATCGCGGCTACGGTGCCACCCAGGGCCAGTTTGCCGTGGAGAGCGCCGTCAACGAGCTCGCCGATATGCTGCACATGGACCCCGCCGACCTGCGCCTTAAGAACATCGTGCGCGAGGGCGAGATCATGCCGCAGTACTACAACGAGAAGCTCAACGCCTGCGCGCTCGACCGCTGCCTGCTGCGCGCGATGGACATGATCGGTTGGCGCGACAAGCCGCTAGCCATCGACCTGGGCGATCGCGTGCGTGCTCTGGGCTGCGCGCTCACCATGCAGGGCTCGGGCATTTCCAACGTGGATATCGCCGGCATCGACATGCGCCTGGAAGAGGACGGCTTCATTACCATCGGCACCGGCGCCACCGATAACGGCATGGGCGTCGACACGATCCTGGCGCAGATTGCCGCCGAGGCGCTGGGCGTTGAGAGCTCGCTGATCGTGGTGCGCGGCGTGGACACCGACGTTTCGCCGTTCGATGCCGGCTCGTACGCGAGCTCGGGCACGTACGTGACGGGCCTTGCCGCCAAGAACGCCGCAACCGAGCTGCGTGAGAAGATTTGCGCCAAGGCTGCCCAGATGTGGGACGTGGACGCCGCCGACGTGGTCTTCGATGGCCAGTACGTGCGCCTGTCCGACGAGCGTGCCGCGCGCGAGCAGAACCGCTATCTCACGCTGCGCGACTTTGCCAACCTGTGCGTCAAGAACATCGCGGGCGGCGACGCGCTCACCTCGCATGCCTCTGCCTGCCTGCCCGTTTCGCCTCCGCCTTTTATGGCCGGCAATGCCGAGGTCGAGGTCGACAAGGCTACCGGCAAGGTGACTGTGGTGGACTATGCGGCGGCTGTGGACTGCGGCACTGTGATCAATGAGGCGCTCGCGCGCGTCCAGGCCGAGGGCGGCATTGCCCAGGGTATCGGTCACGCGCTCTACGAGATCGTCGAGCACGACGACCGCGGCCGCCTGCGCACCGGTAACTTTATGAGCTACAAGCTGCCCACGCGCCTGGATATCGGCAGTATTCGCGTGGCCTTTGAGCCGAGCTACGAGCCGACGGGCCCGTTTGGCGCCAAGTCGATCGGCGAGGTCGTCATCAACACGCCGCTCGCCGCCGTCGCCTCGGCCGTCGCACACGCCACCGGCCACCAGGTTCGTTCGCTGCCGATCACGCCCGAGAAGGCCCTGCTGGGGGAGTAGACGAGGCGACGCATCCGCCGCTCTTTGCCTAGCCCGGGGAAACTGCAGCCCACTTTTCGACCGAATTGTGGGCTGGAGTTTCCGTTTGAGGCCCTCGGCGGAAAGTGCATCCCGGAATAGGGGCTCAAAACGGGTTGCAGTTTCCGGTTGATGGCTATAGCGGAAGCCGCATCCCATTCCGAGGCCCCAAGCTGGGACACGCTTTCCGGCGCATGGCCAGCACCGCCAGACTGCCGAGTCGCACCGAAGTTGCGGTGGAATAGTTCCTGTTTTGGAGGACTGGAGCCCCAAACAGGAACTATTTCACCGCAACTTATGAGATGGGATGCCTTGCGCTCGTGGTGAGGTCGTGAGCTAAAAACGTGTGCGTGCGCTTGCCGTTCGTATCTGCTATCATTCCTAGTCTGTGCGCTCATGCGGGCGTGGCGGAATTGGTAGACGCGCCAGATTTAGGTTCTGGTGGGATTCCCGTGAAGGTTCGAGTCCTTTCGCCCGCACCAACGCATCTGCGTCGGCCCTGGCCGTCGCGACACTTTGTTGCATAAAGGTACCAGCACCTCAGATAAGCTGGGCAGTATGAGGAGGAACGTGTTGAACATCACCGCTTCTGACGTCAAGGACGCCAAGCTCACCGCTACGGTCACCATCCCGGCCGCCGACGTCGACGCCGCGATCAAGAAGGCCTACAAGGACACCGCCAAGAAGTACCGCTTCCCGGGCTTCCGCGCCGGTAAGGCCCCCCGTCCGGTCATCGACTCCGCTCTTGGCGCCGAGGCTACCCTCGCTCAGGCCACCAACGACCTGATCGCCGCCAACGAGCCCGCCGTCCTCAACGAGCTGGACATCGTCCCCACCAAGAGCGGTGACTACAAGGAGCTCGACCTCGCCAAGGATCACGAGGACTACACCTACACCGTCGAGTTCTCCCTGCGTCCCGCCGCTGAGCTCTCCTCCTTCGACGCCGTCGAGATCGAGATGCCCCCTGCGGAGGTCACCGAGTCCGAGATCAACAACCAGGTCGAGATGCTCCTCAACTACCGTGCCACCTTCGAGGACGTCGAGGGTCGCGCCGTCGAGGCCGAGGACTACGTCACCGTCGACCTCAAGGCCGTCGAGAACGCCGACAACTTTGCCGCCGAGGGCCGTATGCTCATCGCCGGTAGCGACAGCAACCCCAAGGAGTTCAATGAGGCCCTGATCGGCGCTAACGTTGACGACGTCAAGACCGTCACCTGGACCGACGAGGTCGAGGAGGGCGAGGAGGCCGAGACCCACACCGTCGAGGTCACCGTCAAGGGCATCAAGGTCCGCAACACCCCCGAGCTCACCGACGAGCTCGTCAAGTCCGACTTTGGCTTCGACAGCATCGACGCTATGCTCGACGCCATCTAGATCGAGATCGAGCAGGTCAAGGCTTCTCGCCTTCCGGCCGAGAAGGAGAACCGTTGCGTCTCCGCTCTCGCCGAGCGTCTGCAGCTCGACGAGATGGACGCCGACTACGAGCAGTCCGTCTTTGAGGAGCTTGGCCAGAACTTCCTGTCCAACCTCGCTGCCCGCGGCATGACCCTGGACACCTGGCTGCCCGCTTCCGGCCTGACCATGGAGCAGTTCATCGGCGACCTGCACAAGCAGGCCAACGACGTTGCCCGTGAGTCCCTGGCTCTGGACGCCCTCGCCCGTGAGCTCAAGATCGAGGTCACCGAGGACGACATCAACGCCGAGTTCGAGAAGGCCGGCGTCAAGGACGTCGAGGCTTCCAAGGCCGAGTTCATCGCCGATGGCCGCATGCCTGCCGTCCGCGAGTCCATCCGTCGCTCCAAGGCCGTCGACCACCTGGTCGAGAACGCCAAGGTGACCGAGGTCGACGAGACCGCCAAGGACGCCGAGTAATTCTCGCCACCTTGCCCGCGAGCGCATGCGTGCGCCCGTGATGGGGTAAAGTTATAAACCGGTTATCCGGTCGCTTCGTACGGTGCCAGCCAATGCATAGCATGCGGGCACCGTACGTTTGTCTAGAACCATTATTGGTCCGCAAGAGAGAAATGGAGATGCGTATGATCGCTAAGTTCGATTCCGCCCTCGTGCCATACGTTATCGAGCAGACGCCGCGCGGCGAGCGCAGCTACGATATCTATTCGCGCCTGCTCAACGACCGCATCATCTTCTTGGGCGAGGAGATCAACTCCGTCAGTGCCAACCTGGTCGTTGCCCAGCTGCTGCATCTTGAGAGCCAGGATGCCGAGAAGGATATCTCGCTCTACATCAATTCGCCCGGCGGCGAGGTTTACTCCGGCCTGGCGATTCTTGACACCATGAACTTTATCAAGCCGCAGGTCTCCACCATCTGCGTCGGTATGGCTGCGTCCATGGCCGCCGTGCTGCTTTCGGCCGGTGCTAAGGGCAAACGCTTCTGCCTGCCGCACTCCAAGGTCATGATTCACCAGCCCAGCGGCGGTGCCCAGGGCCAGCAGACCGAGATCGAGATCGTGGCCGAGGAGATCAAGAAGACTCGCCGCGAGCTCAATCAGATCCTGTCCGATGCCTCGGGCCAGCCCATTGAGAAGGTCCAGGCCGACACCGAGCGCGACAACTACCTGACCGCTGCCGAGGCCCTCGACTACGGCCTGATTGACCGTATTGTCACCTCGCGCGATCTCGCCGCGAAGGACGCCTAGGATGGCAGGTAACATGCAGGACAACTTTGACGAGAACGGCAACCCCATCCGCTGCTCCTTTTGCGGAAAAGAGCAGGGGCAGGTTCGCCGCCTTGTAAAGGGTCCGACCAACATCTTTATCTGCGACGAGTGCGTTGCCGCCTGCTCCGAGATTTTGGAGGAGTCGCTGGCTTCGGACTTTATGGACGCCGCCCGCAACGGCAAGCTGCCGGGCTTCCTCAACGACCCCGGACAGGCTGCAAACCAACACGCCCTGGCCCCCGAGACCGAGGGCTAAGAGCACGAGCACGACCGTAACGTCATCACGCACGTGCCGACGCCGCACGAGATCTATGACGAGCTTTCGGCCTATGTAATGGGCCAGGAGGACGCCAAGCGCGCCATGTCGGTTGCCGTGTACAACCACTATCGCCGCGTGATCGAGGGCGGCGCTGCGGTGTCTGCCTTTGATGACGACATGGGCTCGCAGTTCGATGACGATATGGACGAGGTAGAGCTCGCCAAGTCCAACATCCTGCTGCTCGGTCCCACCGGTACCGGCAAGACCCTGTTGGCCCAGACGCTCGCGCGCATCCTCGAGGTGCCGTTTGCCATCGCCGATGCCACCGCGCTCACCGAGGCCGGCTATGTGGGCGAGGACGTCGAGAACATCCTGCTCATGCTCATCAATGCTGCCGATGGCGACATTGAGCGCGCGCAGGTGGGCATTATCTACGTGGACGAGATCGACAAGATCGCCCGCAAGGCCGAGAACCTCTCCATTACCCGCGATGTTTCGGGCGAGGGCGTTCAGCAGGCGCTGCTTAAGATTCTTGAGGGCACGGTGGCCAGCGTTCCGCCCACCGGGGGCCGCAAGCATCCCCAGCAGGAGCTGCTGCAGATCGACACGACCAACATCCTGTTCATTTGCGGCGGTGCCTTTGTGGGTCTGGACAAGATCATCGCCGATCGCGTGGGCAACAAGGGCGTGGGCTTTAACTCCGAGATCGCCGGCCCCACTTCGGTCGACGAGAACGACCTGCTGCGTCAGGTGCTTCCGCAGGACCTCAACGCCTTTGGCATGATCCCCGAGTTTGTGGGACGTACGCCCGTCGTCACCCAGACGCAGGCGCTTGACGAGGACGACCTGGTGTCGATCCTGACCGAGCCCAAGAACGCCGTGGTGCGTCAATACCGTAAGATGTTCCAGCTCGAGGACGTTGAGCTTGAGTTTGAGGACGCCGCCCTGCACGAGATCGCCCGCATGGCGCTCGCCCGCAAGACCGGCGCCCGCGGCCTGCGCTCCATCTGCGAGGACGTTCTGCAGCAGACGATGTTCGACCTGCCCAGCGAGGAAGGCGTTTCCAAGGTCGTTGTGACCGAAGCCTCCGTAAAGGGCGAAGAGCAGCCCCAGCGCATCTACGGTTAAATAGCTTGAATCCAGGCCCCGCGGCAACCACCGCGGGGCCTGCCATTTAGGGACAGGTTTATTTTGGTCGGTTTTATATGGGCAAATGTCGTTTCCCCTGATAAAACCTACCAAAATAAACCTGTCCCTTTTCGGCAGGTATGCCTGTGCTATTCTGTGAGATTGTCAAGTTAGTACCTTCAGACTGAAGTAATCGATACCTAAGGCGTGTCCGCCTGCTTGGTTTTCGTAGATTCCGCACGAGCCGAAGAGCACTAAATGTGCTCTTCGTGCGAGCCCAGGA
>CAJMJM010000016.1 GCA_905213725.1 Collinsella aerofaciens | reverse complement strand
ACTGCTCAATTTCCGATGCTCTTTTTGCTCAAATCCTCTTGACGAAACACAGGCACCGACCCCAAAGCCCGATGTCCCCCAGCAGAATATAGTCCAAGAAGCACCTTCAGAAACGTGCTTTTGCCGCATCCGTTCGGCCCGGTAATGGCATAGGTTTCCCCCTCTCGACGTCCACGGAGAGATCGCGGTACAAGTAGGGCTTTCCCGCGTATCGGTACGCGATGTTGGACAACGATATGCTCTCCACGTGCCCAACCGTGAGGGTGCCGCGGTCCTCGGCGTCCTCCGTCAGAGCCCCCAATCGGTCGAACGAGGCCCTTGCGTCCTGATACGATTTGAAATAATTCAAATAATATTTGAAGCATCCGAACGCCATCGAGTAATACGAGTTCACCATTGTGAACTCGCCAATGCTCATTCTTCCGCTTAATATTTCCATTCCGGAGATCACAAGCAACGCTCCCCGGAA
The DNA here is from genome assembly GCA_905213725.1 of Collinsella aerofaciens. Classification (GTDB taxonomy): domain Bacteria; phylum Actinomycetota; class Coriobacteriia; order Coriobacteriales; family Coriobacteriaceae; genus Collinsella; species Collinsella aerofaciens_BZ. The sequence goes on along the minus strand of CAJMJM010000016.1, from coordinate 23,682 downwards.
CACAGATGAGATCAGGCCGTCGCTCGAGGTGGCCAGATTCGAGACCCTACTTGCTTTCATGTAAATCGGGTAGTACCCCTCGAATACCCCTTTGAGCGTCCGAGCGCTCTGGTCATATGCGCCATCGCACTTAATGTCAAACAACTGCGACAGCTCGCCGCTCACGGACGCGAAAAGCTTGCTCAACCCCTCCTTGTTCGCAAGCGAGCTGTTGTACAGCGGCTTTTTCAACGCCCTGAATAAAATGAAGTACGCAACAAGCGAACATGCACTTAACACCAGGAACACCGGATTGATCGAAAACAGGATGATGCATATCAACACAACCAGAACGACGTTAAGCCCGATCGTTAGGAAGTTGTTCACGACAAACGATGACACCGCATTCGAATCCGCATACACCCTCTGCGTTGTATAGGATGGATCCGCCTGCTCCCCCTTTTCCAGGGGCCCCGTTCAAACGACTCACACGTGGTCCCCATCAGTCTCGTCGTCATCTCCAAGATGACGCGCGATACGTTCACGCCCATCGCATACGACATGAAGGAGGCCGATATCCCTATGCCCGCAACAAAGGCCGCAAACCATACGACGCGAGATGGGTCCCTATTCGTCACGAGAAAGTCTACAAACCCACCGTTTAAGGCGGGCATGATGCACGAGAGAGCGAAATTAACCAGCATGAGAATCACGAAAAGCCGTGACCCTTTACACCGAAACAACTCGTGAACCGTCTTCTTAAACATGCCAGCTCCCATCAAGCGGCCTTTTATCCAAAACTGAATATGTTCGCCGCTTAATCGCTCCCATATATCCCTTGTTGTTAATCCTTGCTCAAGACACTATCTCGGGCTGCGGTGCCCAGGATTCCATTTCACCTTTATATACATACGAATAGGCCCCCTATTTGCATAGGCAAGCGCGGCGATTATAACGGCAGCCACCATCAGGCCGAGAATAGCCCTTTTGTCCGGAAAAAGGGACGAGAGAAAAAGGCATATTGCGGAGAAAACTACAGACGCCCCCACCACTCGGTTTGCGCCTAGAGACTCGGCCGTCCGCTTTGCCTCCTCTATACGCTCTCCCGATAGCAATGACATTCCGGCAAGCAATCCCGTGAGCTTGCCTCGATATATCATTATTCCGAACACCAGCAGCAGGCATGACCCCACCATTGGAACCACAACGTCCGACATCGCCATCACTCCAGTCCATTCCTTGTCATCGAATCCTTGCGGCGGCTCAGCGCATCTGGCGTCAAATGCAACCTCGTGTCAAACGGACTGCTCGCAAGCTCAATTACTTTGCATGAGCTCGAACATACCGGTTTAAACGGCATACAGTTTAGCCTCGATGGCCTACGTGATTCTCATGAACATATGCGGGGGTTCCCGGGGCTATACGACCGGGTACTAGACGCCATCGATATCACGCTGAACGAAACTTCGCTGCACCTTTCGATTGCCTTATGTCCAACATCATTTAATGTCGACGATTTCAAACCAGTCTGCACGATGCTCCGGGACAAGCTGAAATCGTCGAGCAGGACCGACCGAATTGGCCTTCGAGTCAGCCACTTATGCTCCTCGGCAGAGCCCGAAAAAACCGCACAATTCGCCCTTCAAATAATCAATACCGTCGGTTGGTCAACACGATCAACGACCTTCGATACGATCCAGGCTATCGAGGCTACTTCATGTTTGAGTGGGGCGACCCCATCGACCACTTGGTCAGATTCCCCCAGCTGCAGATGCAATTTGACCAAGTGGCCATCCACGCCAATGGCGATATCGTCGTATCCCCCTATATACCTCTCATCATTGGAAACGTTCGCAAACACAGTCTTCAGGAATACTACGATGCCGGAATGGCAACCGTTTGGGATAAACCCGTTATTACCGCGTTGGCCAATCGCATGCACTCGATTGACGAGATGGAAGAGATCTCATCGTTGATTGCAGACATCAATATGGACGGCGACCTCTATATCGACCTAATCGATGACGATCTAGGCGACCTGAGCGTCCTGTCCCAACTCTAAGGAGATGTTCCCATGTACGAGACCCCAGAAGTAGAGAAGATGGATTCCAAAACCGGCCCCATTCCCGTTGTAGTCAACTTCGCAGCCGTCGTGGATAACGTAGTTGCAGCCGTCTACGATGCCGTCGTTGCGGCCTACGCATTCTGGTACTCGGCAGATAACGACGGCACCGGGGCAAGTACGGCACAAAACTAGTCGCCAACCCATCGAGCAATCACCTCGCCTATCGCTGCATGCGATTGACTGCGCAGCCCTAGCCAACGCCCAGAGCGCCTTGAAGAGCTGCTTGTAAAATTCGCTCATTCAACAACGCGATCTCTTCACCAATCTCGGCCGGCCCGACAGAACTGCACACCAGTCGGACCGGCCAGACCCATAAAACGCTGCGTCCCGTCCACACCACACCTCACGAAACTCGCACTGCCACCACATGGGCGATTCGCGCCTCGATGTTGCGGCGCGATACTATCACGAATAGTCCCCGTCCAACAAGGCTATCCCTTCCACAGGCGTTTCAACTGTCAGTGGTAGCATTAAACTGAACGGTGAAAAATACACTAACACTAACAGCGGAGATGACGACGTCGATGCCCTTCATGCAGCTGAGCACGTCCATCGTCGGCTTCCATCGGGGCTGTTCCGACTGGGACTCCACCTTGGATTCCAGGTCCTTCTTCTCGTCTACCGCCCGCTTGACGCGCTCCTTATAGCAGTCGAGGGTCTGCTGGGCCGTGGGGTCGGCCATCTCCGCGGCTTCGATCCAGGCCCAGTGCGCCCTGGTCCACGTCCCAAGCCTCCTTCTCTGGTCGTCTCCGCCGGGGTGGCACTGCCCATTCCTGGGCAGGTACTTGGAGAGGCGCTGCTTGACGGTAACACGGTAACCTCTCCCGGGCATCGGCGGGGGCCTGGGAGAGGTCCCTGGCGCCCTCGCACTCGCAGTCGGGGACGTGGACCTCGACGATTTCGTGCAGTGCGAGCTGCTTGGCCGAAAACTCGGCGTCGCGCTTGTCGGTCTTGCGTCGCTTGTCGGCCGCGGGCCTCTGCATCTTGGAGACCGCGCCGATGACGCAGTCCACGCCGAGGCAGCGCGGCTCCCTGCAGAAGGGAAAGCCGGTGACGCCGGACTCGTAGACTGCCCCGGGCGACTCGATAGAAAGGATCGAGTCGGCGACGGAGGCGGGGTCGTAGGAGAAGGGGCTTCCCGCCGATCTCGCCCGTGAACGGATTGAAGGCGCATCCTTTGATGCTGCGGGCGTGCCCCTCAAGGCCAATAGAGGCAACATGTGGCATTGTGAGCCAGTCTCGCATTGTGGCAACCTGGCTGGCTGCCGGATTTTAATGACGACGACCATTGTCAGCCTTGGCCCACGAATCAAAAGACGATACGAAGCAGGGGCTCACATTGTTCTGCTCATATCGTCTTTATGGCGCACTACCATTCACCGAAATTCGGCAACTTTTTCATTCTCTATATACATGTTTAAACAACATGTTCTACAATAGGGACAATAGAAATGGAAACTCGGGACGAGCCGTCTATCCATCTACGGCGCAGCCCCTTATTCAAAAGGACGGTGAGTGCATCCATGGAGCGTGCAAGCGGTGTTCTGATGCCCGTTTCGTCATTGCCCGGACCATACGGAATCGGCGGCTTTGGCTGGAATGCCTACGACTTCGTCGATTTTCTCGCCTCGTGCAAACAACATTACTGGCAGATTCTGCCCCTTACGACGACCAGCTATGGCGATTCGCCCTATCAGTCGTTCTCGGCCCGCGCAGGCAACCCCAGCTTTATCGACTTTGCCGAGCTTATCGAGGCAGGGTATCTGGAGCAGCGCGATATCGACGGCGTGTATCTGGGATCTGACCCCAGCAATGTCGACTACGGTGCTATCTTTGGCGGCCGCCGTCAGATTCTCGACCGCGCCGCCGAGCGCTTTGCTGCCGACAAGCCGGCCGATTTCGATGACTTTATCCAGGCCAACGAGGACTGGCTCATCCCCTACTGTGAGTTCATGACCGTCAAAGAGGAGTGCGGTCTCAAGGCGTTTTGGGAGTGGCCCGCGGAGCTCCGCACCCGCGGTGAGGCTTCCGCCAAGGTCTGCGCCGACCATCCGGCGCGTATGCTCTACCACCAGATGACGCAGTACTTCTTCGATCGCCAGTGGAGCCGCCTCAAGGCCTATGCCAACGAGCGCGACATTCTCATCATCGGCGACCTGCCCATCTATGTCTCGCGTGACTCCGTCGAGATGTGGGCGACGCCTGAGCTCTTTAAGATCGACGCCGCCGGCAATCCCGTGAGCGTCGCCGGCACGCCGCCCGACCAGTTCTCGGCCACCGGCCAGTACTGGGGCAACCCCATCTACGACTGGGACGCCATGGAGTCCGACGGCTTCTCCTGGTGGGAGGGCCGCATTCGCGCCGCCCTCGACATGTACGACGTCATCCGCCTGGATCACTTCCGCGGCTTCGAGGCCTATTGGGAGGTGCCGTTCTCCTCGCCCGATTCGTCCTACGGTTCGTGGACGCAGGGTCCCGGCCTCAAGTTCTTCAAGACGCTCGAGGAAAAGCTCGGCACGCTGCCCATCATCGCCGAGGACCTGGGCTTCCTCACCCCCGGCGTCATCGACATGCGCGACAACTCGGGCTTCCCCGGCATGAAGATCCTGCAGTTTGCCTTTGAGGGCACCAACTCGTACTACCTGCCGCATAACTACATCGCCAACACCGTCGCCTATGTGGGCACCCACGACAACGAGACGGCGCGCGGTTGGTTTGAGGGAACGGCCACCCCCCGTCAGCGCGAGCAGGCAGCCCTGTACACCCATCAGCAGGCCGGCGAACCCATGGCAGATGCACTCAACCGCACCATCGCCGCCAGCGTGAGCGACACGTGCATCTACACCATGCAGGACCTGCTCAACTTGGGCAACGAGGCGCGCATCAACACCCCTGCCACGCTGGGCGGCAACTGGACCTGGCGCATGCTCGACGGCGCCATCACCCGCGAGCTCGAGCACAAACTCACCGACTGGACCGAGACCTACTTCCGCATCCCGTCGGAAGCCGAAATCGAGCTTCCTCAATAGGAGCTACCGCGCCCGACCCCTCCCCACCGTGCGGACGCGCTTGCTTTTCCCGCGTGAGGCCACCCCAATCCCCTCGCGCGGGCTTCTTATGAATTGCAGACATGAAACAACCCATCACAGGAGAAAACATGCCCCAAATTAACCTCATGGAACTCGCCGAGCAGTCTTTTGGCACCTCGCTCGAGCAGCTCGACGACCGTCGCATTTACAAGCTGCTGGTCAAACTCGTGCAGGAGCGCTCCGCCGCCTGCCCGCTCAACAACGGCAAGAAAAAGCTCTATTACATTTCCGCCGAATTTTTGATCGGCAAGCTGCTCATCAACAACATGATCGACCTCGGCATCTACGACGAGGTTAAGGACCAGCTCACCGCCGCAGGTCACGACCTCAACAAGATCGAGGAATTCGAGGTCGAGCCGTCACTCGGCAACGGCGGCCTGGGCCGCTTGGCCGCATGCTTCCTGGATTCCATCGCCACGCTGGGCTTGACCGGCGATGGCGTGGGCCTCAACTATCACTACGGTCTGTTCCGTCAGCGCTTTGTCGACAACCAGCAGAAGGCCGTCCCCGACGAGTGGCTCGGTGAGCAGGACATCCTAGTCGACGATGACCACTCCTACACCGTCGAGTTCGGCGATTTTGCCGTTACCTCCAAGCTCGTCAACATCGATGTGCCCGGTTACGGCCAGTCCACCAAGAACCGCCTGCGCCTGTTCGACCTGGCGAGCGTCGACGACGGCCTGGTCCCCGGCAGTTCCATCGACTTCGACAAGACCGAGATCGCCAAGAACCTCACCTTGTTCCTCTACCCCGACGATTCCGACGAGCAGGGCCGCCTACTTCGCATCTATCAGGAGTACTTCATGGTAAGCAACGCCGCCCAGCTCCTGATCGACGAGGCCGTCGAGCGCGGCAGCAACCTGCACGATCTGGCCGATTACGCCGTTGTCCAGATCAACGACACGCACCCCACCATGGTCATTCCCGAGCTCATTCGCTTGCTCACCACCGAGCATGGCATCGAGTTTGACGAGGCCGTGACCATCGTACGCTCCATGGTCGCCTACACTAACCACACGATTCTTGCCGAGGCGCTCGAGAAGTGGCCGCTCGCCAGCCTACAGAAGGTCTCCCCTGCCATCGCCGACATTATCGTCAAGCTCGATGAGATCGCGAAGGCCGAGCACGATGACCCGCGCGTCGACATCATCGACAAACACGATACCGTCCACATGGCCCACATGGACATCCACTTTGGCTTCTCCATCAACGGCGTAGCCGCCCTCCACACCAAGATCCTGGAGGACACCGAGCTTCAACCTTTCTACTAAATCTTTCCCGCTCAGTTCTCCTACAAGACCAACGGCATCACCTTCCGCCGCTGGATCCATGGGGCCAACCCCGCGCTCGCCAGCCTGCTCGACGATGTGATCGGCACCGACTGGCGCAGCACCGGCGATCTGAGCAAACTCGCCAAGTTCGCCGACGACAAGGACGTTCTTGAGCGCCTGGCCGCCACCAAGGTCGAGGCCAAGGCCATCATGCGCCAGTTCATGGCGCTCGAGCAGGGCGTGACCATTCCCTCCAACGCCATCATCGACGTCCAGGTCAAGCGCATCCACGAGTACAAGCGCCAGCAGATGCTCGCGCTCTACATCATCTGGAAGTACCTCGATATCAAGAACGGCAACAGACCTAAGCACCCCGTCACCATCATCTTTGGCGGCAAGGCGGCGCCTGCCTACACTATCGCGCAGGACATCATCCATCTGATCTTGACGCTGTCGCAGTGGATTGCAAACGACCCCGACGTGGCTCCCTACCTGCAGGTTGTCATGATCGAGAACTACAACGTCACCGCCGCCGAGCGCGTGATCCCCGCCGCTGACATCTCCGAGCAGATCAGCCTGGCCTCCAAGGAGGCGAGCGGCACCTCCAACATGAAGTTCATGCTCAACGGCGCCCTAACCCTGTGCACGCTCGACGGTGCCAACGTGGAGATTGCCGAGCTCGTGGGCGACGAGAACATCTATACCTTTGGCGCCTCTTCCAAACAGGTCGAGCAGCTCTATGCCAACGGCACCTATGACGCCGGTGTGCTCTACCGCAAGCCCGGCATTAAACTGCTGGTGGACTTCATCACCAACCCGGCCTTTATGGCGACCGGCAATGCCGAGCGCCTGCAGCGCCTGCACGACGACATTAAGGGCAAGGACTGGTTTATGGCCCTGCTCGACATTGAGGAGTACATCCAGACCAAGGAGCGCGTGCTGGCCGACTACGAGGACCAGGACGCCTGGATGCGCAAGGCGCTCATCAATATCGCCAACGCCGGCACCTTCTCGTCCGACCGCACCATCTCCCAGTACAACGACGAGATTTGGCACCTGAGCTAATTTCGTTTCCTTTACCCATCCTCTTGAAAGCGGAGTCGTGGCAACGCGGCTCCGCTTTTTGTGCCCGCACGCTACCCTGTGACCCGACTCGACCAAACAATCTCGATCTGTAACAGCTACTCGGTAAAAACGGCCCCAGCTGTTACAGATTGAGACATACCGGCCCCTCCCCTTGGGTTTATCTCAATCTGTAACATCTAGCAGCTGAAATTCACCTTTGGTGTTACAGATTTAGATGAAATGGTTAGCTCAGCGGAACCGTCTCGATCTGTAACATCTAACGTCCGAAATCAGCCTCACCCGTTACAGATCGAGACAAACGACCGGTCAGACAGCCCCAACACAAAGAAAGGCTCCCCTCTCGCCCAGTGGACGGGAGGGGAGCCTTATATGTGACCGCGGCAAAAGGATGGCAATACCGCAGTCGCCCAAAGGGAGGGCCTGGATGCACCGGGCCTAGATTAGGTTCTTGCCAGAGACCTTATCGAAGAGGTGGGTCGCGTTCTTCTCAAACTTGAACCAGATGGTGTCGCCAGCCTTGAGCGCGCCCTTGGCCTCGAGGTCGACGACGGGGATAATCAGGACAAACTGGCCGTCGGGAGCGGTCACGTGGACATGCTCGGTCGAGCCCATGAGCTCGGTCACCTCGACGGTACCCTGGAGCGCGCCCTCCTCGCCCTTGTCGGCAAGCAGGATCTGCTCGGGACGCACGCCGGCCGTAATCTCCTTCACGTCGCCGCCGTCCCAGTTGAGGGCAAGTTGAGCGCAAGTCTCGGGGGCGAGTGCCACGTTCATATCCTCGGTCTTGACGGTAAAGCCGTTGCCCGAGCGCACCAGCTGGGCATCGAAGAAGTTCATCTGCGGCACGCCGATGAAGCCGGCGACGAAGATGTTCGCGGGATGGTTGAAGACCTCCTGCGGCGTGGCGATCTGCTGGACGACGCCGTCCTTCATGACCACGATACGGTCGCCAAGGGTCATGGCCTCGGTCTGGTCGTGAGTAACATAAATGAACGTGCCCTTGATCTCGTGGCGCAGCTTAATGAGCTCGGCACGCATCTGGTTACGAAGCTTTGCGTCCATGTTGGACAGCGGCTCGTCCATCTGGAAGACCTTGTTGGCACGCACGATGGCGCGGCCGATAGCGACACGCTGGCGCTGGCCGCCGGAGAGCGCCTTGGGCTTACGGTCGAGGTACTCGGTAATGCCCAGAATCTCGGCAGCAGAGCGAACCTTGCGGTCGATCTCGTCCTTGGGAACCTTCTTGAGCTCGAGCGTAAATGCCATGTTCTCGTACACCGTCATATTGGGGTACAGAGCGTAGCTCTGGAACACCATGGCGATGTCGCGGTCCTTGGGCGCCACGTCGTTGACACGCTTGCCGTCGATGAGCACATCGCCCGAGGTAATGTCCTCCAGGCCGGCGACCATGCGCATCGTCGTGGACTTACCGCAGCCAGAGGGGCCAACGAGGACGACGAACTCCTGGTCGTGAACGGTGAGGTTGAAGTCCTCTACAGCGAGCACACCGTCCTCGGTAACCTTGAGGTTGTGCTTCTTCTCCTCGGTCTTCTTCTTTTTGCCAAAGAAGCCTTTCTTTTTTGACTCGTTGTTGGGATACACCTTCTGAACATGTTTGAGAACAATCTCGGCCATGTCTCTACCTTTCGATATGCGGCGCCGCGCTGAGGGGCGCCGCAGAAACTTGCAAAACAGTTACGGCATTAGCCCTTGACGGCACCTGCCACCACGCCGTCGATGATGTACTTCTGACAGAGGATGTACATGATAACGATGGGGATAACGACCATCATGATGCAGGCCATCATGGGGCCGAGCTCGACGTGGCCGTAGCCGCCGCGGAAGTACTGAATCAAGATAGGAATGGTCTTGTACTTGGTGGAGTCGAGCGTAAGGTAGGGCAGCAGATAGTCGTTCCAGACCCACATGGTCTCGAGGATGCCGACCGAAAGATAGGTGGGCTTCATGATGGGAAGGACGATCTTAAAGAACACCTGGACCGGGTTGCAGCCATCAATCATGGCCGCCTCCTCGATCTCGAGCGGGATGTTCTTTACAAAACCGGCGAACATAAAGACCGCCAGGCCCGCGCCAAAGCCCAGATAGATAAAGCAGATGTTGAACGGCGTGTTAAAGCCGATGCGGTCCGCCAAATTGGACAGCGTGAACATGAGCATCTGGAACGGCACGACCATCGAGAACACGAACAGGTAATAGAAGAAGTTCGAGATCTTGTTGTTGACACGAACCACGTACCAAGCGCACATGGAGCAGCACACCAAGATCAGCACGACCGACGTGACCGTGATGATGAGCGAGTACATAAATGCCGAGGCAAAGCCCTGCTCGTTAAGGGCGTGCATGTAGTTTGCGAGGCCGTTGAACGTCTCGGGCGTGAGCAGATCGAATGCCGTGGTGGTGCTGATTGCGGTCGCTTTCTTAAAAGAATTAAGCGCAATCATGAACACGGGGTAGATCCACGCGAGCGACAGGATCGTAAAGAAAATCGAGAGCGCGCGGTTGATAACCTTATCGCGTTTCATTACTGCTGCACCTCCTTGGACCTCGTGGCCTTAAGCTGGATCATGGAAATAGCAACAACCAGGAAGCAGAAGATAACCGCCTTGGCCTGACCGATGCCCTGCCATGCAATACCGGCACGCGAATAGAACGTGTTGTAGATGTTCAGGGCGAGCATCTCGGTGGAGTGCGCGGGGGCGCCGCCGGTAAGGGCGAGGTTCTGGTCGAACAGCTTAAAGCCGTTGGTGATGGACAGGAACAGGCAGATGGTGATGGTCGGCATCAGGTTAGGGACCTTAACCTTCCAAAACGTCTGCCATGCCGTGGCACCGTCGACCTTGGCGGCCTCGATGTAGTCGGACGGAATGGACTGCAGACCAGCGATGTAGATGATCATCATGTAGCCGACCTGCTGCCACAGGGTCAGGATGATAAGGCCCCAGAAGCCAGCAGCAGAGTTAAGGGCGATGAGCTGGGCGCCGATGTTGGAGAGCAGGCAGTTGATCAAGATCTGCCAGATGTAGCCCAGCACGATGCCGCCGATCAGGTTCGGCATAAAGAAGATCGTACGGAAGATGTTAGTGCCCTTGAGCGCCTTGCGGGTGAGCGCCTGCGCGATGGCGAGGGCAATCACGTTGATGAGCACCGTCGACAGGAAGGCAAACGCCACCGTAAAGAAGAACGACGTGGTAAACTGCGAATCGGACAATGCGCGCACGTAGTTCTCGATACCGACAAAGTGCGCGTTGTTAATGGTAATAAACTGGCAGAACGAGAGATAGAAGCCCTGGATAAAGGGAATCACGAACCCGATCATAAACGCCAGGCACGTGGGCAGCATAAAGAGCGGCCACCAGCGCTTGAGTGCTTTGCCCATAAAAGGGTCCTTTCAATATGCAGGGGGCGGGCAAACCTACGTCTGCCCGCCCCCTGTCGCTAATCAGATAGCTTGGGCAGCAACTGCTTACTCGGAAGCAGCCTTCTCGGTCTTCCAGCCATCGACGAAGGCGTTCTTGACGCCGTCCCACTTGCTGTTATCGGCAGCGTAGGCAATCAGAGCCTGCTTGAGGTTCTTCTTCCACTCCTCGGAGGGAATGTAGACGAAGTCCCAAGCGACGGTCTTCTTGCCGTCCTTGGCCATGGCAACGGCCTGCTGCGAGAAGACGTTGGTGGTCTCCTTGGCGCTCTTGAACGGAGCGGTCAGACCCATCTTGTCGGCGATGATGCTGGTCGGGGTGTCAGCGGTGACGCACCAATACATGAAGTCCTCGGTGGCCTTCTGGGCATCCTCGGAAGCCTGGGAACTGACGCACCAATAGTTCTCGCCGCCGGAGCACAGGCCCTGGTTCTCCTCGCCGTCAACACCGATGTAGATGGGCATCATGCCAATCTGATCGTCGGTCATGCCGGCCTTGACGAGGTCAGAGTAGGCCCAAGAGCCGTTCTGGTAGAAGACGGCCTTGCCGGTTGCGAACTCGTTGGTGGCGTCGTCGCCGGTCTTGGAAGCAAGCTGCGAAGGATCGCAGGTGGAGTCGGTGATGTACAGGTCGAAGATCTGCTTGTAGTTGTCGAGGAACTCACCCTTGATCTCGTCGTCCTCCTGGTTGTGCTCCTTCTCAAACTCGTAGTAGAGCGGCATGTTGGCAAGGTGGGTGGTGTAGCGCCAGCTGGAGGAGTCGTCCATGCCGGCGGAAGTGAAGGCACCCTCGACACCAAGCTCGTCCTTGCGGGCCTGGATGTCATCGGCACAAGCCTTCAGCTTGTCGAAGGAGTTGATGTCCTCGGCCTTGTAGCCAGCCTTCTCGAGCAGCTGCTTGTTGTAGATGATGCCGAAGCTCTCCTGGACCCAGTCGATACCCAGATCCTTGCCGTCGGACTGCAGAGCCAGGGAGTCGTCAATGAGCTCACCGCGGAGCTTGGTATCGGACAGGTCGGCGCAGTAATCCTTCCAGTTCTTAAGACCGGTGGGGCCGTTGACCTGGAACAGGGTCGGAGCGGAGCTCTTGGACATCTCGGACTTAAGCTTCTCCTCGTAGGTGTTGGAAGCGGCGGTCACGATCTTGACCTCGACGCCCTTCTCCTTCTTATAGGCCTTGGCGATCTCCTTCCACTCCTTGTCGACCTCGGGCTTGAATTGGAGGAAGTAGACCTCGGCAGCGTCACCAGAAGCAGAGGAGCCGGAGCCGGCAGAACCACCTCAACCCACGCGGCCCAGACCAAGAACTGCAGCCGCGGAACCAGCAAAGCCCAGGAACTGCCTTCTGCTCATTTCGTTCTTCATTACAATCCACCCTTTCACACCGTGGCGGCACCCTTTGCCGCCGCCTTCGGAGATTGGCTCGGGGACTTTGCCCCTTTTGCTGATTTGAACGATACGCTATTTGGCTAGTTGTTTGAACAAGTATTACTAGAGCGGTAGAAAAACTTCGGTGAACGGTAATTTCAACTTGATACTTGACAAGTTTTGTATAAACAATTATTTGTTATCTAATGCAGAGAAAACGCCCGGTCAAGCCGATGTACCGTCGGTTTGACCGGGCGTTTTCTCTTTGAGGCCATGAGTCTCGTCAGGCTGCGAGCTAGCCGGCTATCGCTTGGAATTGACGCGGTAATGGAAGATCTCGGGGTGTGTGCGAGTGTGCGTCACCTCAAACAAGATGCCATCCGAGGTGTACGACTGACTCTCCATGACGGCAACGCAGTTGTATTTGCCGAGGTCAAGATAGCTGCAGTCCTCATCGTTGGCGAGCTCGACACTCACCGTACGACGGCTCGCCATCACTTTGACACCGCGCTTGTGCTCCAGATAGCCGTAAATAGAATCTGCCGCGATCTCGGGAGTCAGGCCCTTGGCGATCGACGCCAAAAAATAGCCATGGTCCACTTGGCGCGCGTTGCCGTTGAGGCTTCGGACACGCACTACGCGAATCAACTCCTCGCCCACCTTAAAGCCCAGGTGACGAGAGAGTTGCTCGGTGCAAACCAGATGTTCGAAAGACTTAACGTCCGTCGATGCAACGGCATTGTTGCGCTTTGCAAACTCGCCAAACGACTCAACCTCTTCGAGTGCGCCCAACATGTCGGTTTCGCCCTTAAGCCAAATAACGCGCACGCCCTTGCCGTGTATGGGCTGCACAAACATCCCGTCGGCCAGCATGCTCAAAGCGCGGCGGACGGTATTGCGCGTGCAGCCAAATTCCGCGGTCAGCTCGGCTTCGGTTGGCAGCATCTCCTGAAACGCATAGGTCCCATTAATGATGCGCGAGCGTATTTCTCGGTAGATTCCTTCGTATATCGCTTTTGGCATTGTTTCACCTCTACATTATTCATTTCCGGCTAGGCACGATAGCATTTCTTAAAGTTGTTTAAACCGAATATCGGTAAAGCGACAGGATTTAACCGTTGACGGTTTCTGTCATGCCCAAATCGGTTTCGCTCAAAACTGCCGGTACGACAATCGTCTGGTCCTCTACAATGAATCCATTGTTTAAACGTTTCCCCACGCGCAACGCGCCTCGATATTCGGAAGGCAGAACATGCTGCAAAAAATCCAACGCTTTGGCGGGGCAATGTTCGCGCCCGCCATGCTGTTTTCTATATCAGGCCTCATGGTCGGCGTCTCCGCTCTCGCAACGACTGCGGACATCGTCGGCGATCTCGCCGTATACGGAACCCCTTGGTACGTTTTTTGGACCATCATCCAGCGCGGCTCGTGGACGGTCTTTAAACGCCTCCCGCTCCTTTTTGCCGTAGCGCTGCCCATCGGTCTTGCCCAAAAACAACCGGCTCGTTGCTGTCTCGAGGCTCTCGTCGCCTATTTTGCCTACTGCTTCTTTTTGAGCGAGATCATTAAGCTGAGCGGAGACAACCTTGGACTTGAGTACCCGTCATCTTTGACCTCCGCCAGCGGTATCACCGTCATCGACGGCATCAAGACGCTCGACACCGGCATTATCGGCCCGCTGGCGGTATCGGCAACCGTCGTTGCCATCCATGACCGCTTCTACGATGCCAAGGTTCCCGATTGGCTCGGCACCTTCTCGGGCTCCTCGCTGGTCTACCTCATCAGCTTTTTTGCCGTGTTTGCCCTTGCTGCTATCTCGGCCGCCATCGTGCCCTACGTATACGATGTAACCGATACGCTGCGTCACGCGCTTGCAGGCGTCGGTCCCTTTGGCGTGGGCATCTTTGTCTTTTTAGAACGAGCACTCGAGCCCTTTGGCCTGCACCACCTGCTCTACATGCCGATCTACTACGACAACCTGGTCATTAACGACGGCATCTACGCCACGTGGAGCAGTTTGCTCCCCATCCTCTCCCATAGCACGCGCCCCCTTAATGAGCTTGCGCCGTGGGCCGGTTTTACCGCCACCGGCTGGGTCAAGCTCTTTGGCCTTCCTGCCATCGCAGCTGCGTTCTACTCCACCGCAAAACCCGAGCGCCGCGCCGGCCTCAGGGTCATCCTTGTTCCCGCCATCATCGCCTCGGTGGTTTGCGGCGTTACCGAGCCACTCGAGTTTCTCTTTATGTTCACCCACCCCGGGCTCTTTTTGCTCTACGCCGTCTTATCGTCTTGCCTTGCCACAACCATGAATCTCTTTGGCATCGTCGGCATCTTCTCGGGCGGCCTGATGGAGATGGCAGCCTTCAACTTTATTCCGCTCATGCGCACGCATGCCGGTGCCTATCTTTTGGCGCTCGGTATCGGCCTTGCCTTTAGCCTCATCTTTTTTGTTAGTTTTCGAGCACTCATCTTGGTCTATGACCTTAAGACACCGGGCCGCGAGGATCATGTTGCCAATCGCGCGGCAATCGATTGTTTAACGGGAAGCGACTTTGCCAAAGAGCAATCCCCCAATGACGAGGTCGATAGTCGATCCGATCAAGATCACGTCCTCGCTGAGCGGGTAATTCAGCTTTTAGGTGGCGTTGGCAATATCGTGGGCGCAACCAACTGCGCCACGCGCCTGCGCGTCGAGGTCGCAGACCCTTCCATCGTTGCAGATAACGCGTCGTTTGTCGCAGCGGGTGCCAAAGGCCTCATCATTACGGGCAAGACCGCCCAGGTGATCATCGGCATCTCCGTTCCCCGCGTTAAAGAGCATTTTGACCAGATCATGGGCCTCGAGCCGGAATTTGTGCCCACCACCTCGGCCTCCCCTGCCGCCAGCGCAGCCCATAAGCGCGGCGATATTTGCTTCTTCGATATCGACGGAACGCTCGCCTGGCAAGACCCCAGGCTCGCCCAAGACCTTCCCGAAGACGAGCGGGACCTCTCCCCCTATCCCAACGAGGCGGTTTCGCAGGCAATCCGCGAGTTTGTCGCCAACGGCAACATGGCCTTTATCTGCACGGGACGTACCCTGAGCTGCATCCACCCCAAACTTCTTGAGCTGCCCTGGACCGGCATCGTCTGTCTTGCGGGCGGTTACGCCGAGATCAACGGACACGCAATTCGCGATCTGTCGATGACACCCAGCATGCTGCAGCATCTTGCCCCCTATCTTGAGCAATCGGGCGAGGTCATCCGCTTTGAGGGCCTCAACGGCGTCGTGCGCATGAGTGCCGATGCGCCCGATGCTCCCGGATACGCGCGCACCCTGGGCGACGCAGTCACGCAGCTGCAACATTACAGTGTCTACAAGATCTTGATGTCTACATCACTCGCCAACCACATCGCTCAAGATAAGGCACTTGAGCCGCTACTGTGCTTTAACGAGCTCGAACTCGAGGTAACCGAAATCTCGCCCCGCGAATGCACGAAGCGCGGGGGCATCCAGTCTGTACTCGACGCCCTCGATCCCCACCACGGAACCGTATACGGCATTGGCGACGCCAGCAATGACGTCTCGCTGATGAACGCCGTCGATGTCGGTATCGCCATGGGCAATGCGCCGGACTATCTCAAGGATAAGGCCGATTACGTGACCGACACCGTCGATCACGACGGTGTCGTTGCGGCGCTCGAGCATTTTGGGCTGATTTAGGCGCGCTCCATCAAACGCACGCCCGTTGTCCCAAATCGCCAAAACTGCCGCGCCAAACGCCCTAATGTGGCAATATGTTGTCTGCATATTGCATCAACGCAACCTCAGAAAGAATGCGAGAACCCGTGTCCAGTCCGTTTACCAGCTTTTTAGCCCAGCACTTTGACCAGATTAACGACTATCTGGCCACGTTCTTTGACGGACAGGCGACCTCTGCCGATATCGAGCGCTACCTGTATGCGCCGCTCTCGGCTTTTACGGCCAACGCCGGCAAGCGCCACCGCCCGCTTATCTGTATGCTCGCCGCAACCGCAGTGGGCGGTAGCTTTGAGAGCGCCCGCAGCGCCGCGGCAGCCATCGAGCATTTCCAGTCGGGCGCGCTGATCCACGACGACATCGCCGACAACGGACAGCTTCGTCGAGGCAAGCCCTGCATGCACCTTACCGAGGGCACGGGCCTTGCCATCAATTGCGGCGACCTGGCGCTCACTATGGTCACCAAGACGGTTCTCGACGACCCCACGCTGGAGTCCGACGTGAAGCTGCGCGTGCTCCACGAGCTTACCGAGATGATCGTCCGCACCATCGAGGGTCAAGCGCTCGACCTGGGTTGGGTCCGTGACGGGCGCTTTGATATCTCGGTTGATGACTACCTGGACATGGCGACGCACAAGACCGCGTTTTACAGCGGAGCCACGCCGCTTGCCGCCGGAGCCATTATCGGCGGCGGCAGCGATGAGCAAATCGAAGCGCTGCGCGCCTTTGGCCTGCACACAGGCCTTGCCTTTCAGATTCAGGACGACCTGCTCAACCTTGTCGGCACTAAGGAAGCCGCCAACAAGGACTTCCGCACCGACATCACCGAGGGCAAGCGCACGCTTGTCGCCGTACACGCCCTCTCTGATGAGCGCCACCACGACGAGGTCGAGGCGATTCTTTCCTCGGGCACCGATGATCCCGCGCAGCTCGCACGCGCCGTGGAGATCTTCCAGGAGACCGACTCCATCGATTACGCCCACACTTACGCGCTCGACCTGACCGCTAAGGCCAAAGCGGCCATCGAGAACGTTGAGCTTGATCCGCACGCACGCGAGCTGTTCCTCTCCATGGCAGATTTCTTTGTGGAGCGTCTTAACTAACGGGGGTTATAAAACCTGTCAGCAGCGTATTTAGGCACAACTTGCTACACTGTTGAGTGCATGTTTATGCATCCCTTTGCGTTGTCTATCCGACAGACGCTCAAATAGTACGAATGGTACGCCGAAAGGGGTTCGTTCATGGAACCTATTACAACGGGCATGCAAGGAGCAGCCGTCGAGGACGTGCAGTCTCGTCTCCTGCAGCTCGGCTACACGATTGATGCCGCCGAAGTCACCGACAAGTACTTTGGAGCCACCACTGAGCAGGCCGTCAGCACCTTCAGGCTCGACAGCGGCCTTGCTGCCGGTCATGCCGTCGATACCCCCTGCTGGAGCGCCCTTGTAGACGCTTCGTATAAGCTGGGCGACCGCACTCTCTATCTGCGCATGCCCAATTTCCATGGCGCCGATGTGCAGGCCCTGCAGCGCGCTCTCAACGTTTTGGGCTTTGCCTGTGGCGAAGACGACGGCCACTTTGGTCCGCATACCGAGGCCGCCCTGCAGCAGTTCCAGGAAAATGTCGGCCTGTTTGCCGACGGCATGGCCTTCCAGGACACCTACGCCTACATCAACCGCCTGCACCATGTGTGGGAGGGCAAGCCCTCGGTCACCGAAGCCGAGTCCCGTATCGGTTTTGCTCGCGCCGCCAACGTGCTCGAGCGCTTCCAGATTGCCGTTATCGGCGAGGACCCCATCGCACGCAGCGTTGCGTCGCGCATGTGGAATATCGCCACGGCAACGACCGACAACAGCGGCATGATGCTCTGCGACTCCGAGGTCCCAACCGACGTTGACCTGGTGCTCGAGATCGCAAGCGATGAGCTGCCCGCAGATGCAGCGCCGCGCGCCACGATCGCCCTCGCCGAGTGCCACAACCTGGCCCAGCGCATCCGCACCGCCAATGTCGCCGCGCAGCAGAAGCCAGCTCGCATTCGCATTGAGCTCACGGGCATGACGCGCTACAACGGCACTTTCACGGTCAGCGACGCGCAGACACTCGCCGTACGCCTGCTCGATGGTGTTTGCGATGCCCTCGCAGATTAGGTAAACTAAACGAGTTGCTTTTGGGCAACACCGCACATTGGGACGTAGTTCAACGGTAGAACTCCGGTTTTTGGTGCCGGCTGTTGGGGGTTCGAATCCCTCCGTCCCAGCCCTTAAGAACACAGCGCTCCAGGCCCTTATGAACCTGGAGCGCTTTCTTGTGGGCAAGCGGAGGAATTCGAACCCGCAAGAGTGCGGAGCTGAGGAAACGCGAAGCGTTTTCCAGCGCAGCACGCAAGGAGCGAAGCGACGCAGCGGGGCGCGGCCGCCGACCAGGCGGACGCGGAATCCCTCCGCCCCACAGCCGGCACTTGGGGACGTTCCTAAAGTGCCGGCACTAAAGGAACGTCTCCAAGTGCCGGCCTCCCAAAAATCTACCTTTAAAAGACAGGCGCCCCAGGCCCATAAGGACCAAGAGCGCCTTTCATCTAGAAAATATCAGCCCAGTTCCGAAAAGCGAGCCGCCTGCGACAACCAAGTAGCCGCAGGCCCCGGGAGAGTGGGGACACCGGCTTAGGTTTATCGCGAGTTCCGCACGAACAGGAGGCCACTTAACCTCGATGTTTTGGACGTGACAGCGAGAGGGGCCCTGGTATGGCAAGGTGACGTGAAACAAGGCGGCGCTGACCTTCTGGTCGCGCCGCCGAAGTTGAACGTCAGATTGCCGTGCCAGGGCCCCTCGCAGCGTCAAGAAGACCGCCGTTCGGTAGAACGGCGGAGCTAATTGTTCAGCATGCGGTCGAAGCTTCCCGAGTCGCCATCCCGATAGTCGGCGGTCATCAGAATCTCCTGCGGAATGCGCCCGCCCTCGCGCAGCACGTTGCGGAACTGCACGCGCGTAACCATGGGCAGATCCTTGATCGTCGCCGCCAGGTTCTGCGGCACGCCCTGGTTGGCAGCCGCGGGCTCGCACTCGCCGCCGGCCTTCACGCGACGCTTATGCTCGGCGAGCATGGCGCGGTACATGCCGGCATGCAGGCGAATCTCAACCACATTGGCATTGCGAGTCTGCTCGACAATGCGCGCGCCCTCGCGATCGATATCGCCTACGTAGTAGACGTAGTTAAAGCGATAGCCAATCTCGGCCAGATAATCGTCCAAGGCATGCGAGACGCTCGCCTTGCATCCGCCGCCAAAAATCACGCCGCCCACCTTGATGCCAAAGAGCTTGGCGTGCTTGCGGCCACGCAGCAGCTTGACGATCTCGTCGTAGGTGTCCAGGTTCTCGACCATAATGAACGGCTTGTCGGCGCCCAGCGTAAAGAAGCCCGTAAAATGCACGGGGCGATTGGGGGCGACCTTGATCGCCTGCATGCTGATGCCCTTTTCGGTCATACGCCTGATCAGGCGCTCACCGTGCTTGCCGTCAAAAGCCTTCTCGTCGTTAAAGATCTGGTAGGCACGCTGACGGCGCGAGGCAACCGGCGTATCGGCACCTCGGTTCTGCTCGATCCAAGCCTGGATGATTGCGATTTCCTCGGCAATCTTGCGGTTGGACATCTCGTTGTGCTGAGTGCGCTGCGGAGCCTTTTTGCCGTCCTTGCCCTCGACCTTTACGATCTGTGTCTGCTGCTCCTTGATCTTGGAGAGCGCCATAGGCGTGGGGACAACCTTGAACAGCTGCCTGCCTAAAACGCGGGCAAGGGCAAGCGCCGAGACCTCGCCGTGGGCGGCCGACTCGGGCTGCTGGGCAGCAGTATCTACTGCGGCAGACTCCGGCTTCTTCTGAGACTTGCGCTTAGAATCGCCTTGGGGATTGCGCTCGCGCTTCGGCATAGACGCCTGCTTCTGCGGACGATCGGACTTGCTCTCCTTCGCTGACTGGCGCTTAGGCTGCCCCGAAGAAACCTCGGCCTTCGCATCCTCGTTCTGCGGCGTGGTCTTCTCGGTTGCAGTCTCGGCATGGGAACTGCGGCCCCCACGATGGCGACGGCGGCGAGGCTTGCTCGACGCGCCCTGCTCCGTCTGCTCATCAGTAGGCTGCTGGCCCTTGGCCTCGGCATCAACCTCAAGCTGCGGCTCAACAGGCTTTTGCTCGCGAGCCACCGGCTCAACGGCCTTCTCGTCCTTCTCGCCCTGAGTGGTCGAAGCCGGTTCGCTCTTCTCCTGACGCCTTACGGGATACGCGCGCCCCTCAAAACCACGTCCGGGACGGCATGAACCCGGAGCCTTCTTGGCCGGTTCATCGGACGCGTCAGCAGCCTCGACGGAATCCTGGACCTCGCATGCGGCACCTCGCTGCTCGGCCTTAAAGTGGGCACCGCGGCGACGCTTGGGCTCCTGGATCTCAGCATGCTCTTGAGCGAGAGTCGGCTCCTGCATCCCGACGGGCTTTTCCTCGACGGCCTCAGCATCCGTCTCACCCTTTTGAGCAACGGCGCGACAGAAGCGCTCCTGCTGGGCGCGGCGCTGCGCATCGCGCTTGCCACCCCCGCCAAAACCGCCGCGTCCTGCCTTGGCCGTAAAGGCACGCACGACGTTCTCATCGAGCAACTCATCGGTATCGACATGCTCACGCGGAGCAGCTTCTTCCACAGCAGGCACGTCAGCGGAATCCTCGACGACAAAACCCTCGACGGACTCGGCAGGCTGCTCTTGGGCATCGCGGATCTCGGCATTGATGGTATAGAACGCCGGGCGCCCGTTAATGCCGCTACCCTCGATCTTGGTCACGATCTTTGCCGCGATAAGCTCATCGCGCATCGCCTTGGTGTCGCACTCCTTATCGACGGAGCGGAAAATCTGCGCCAGCGCACTCGACTTAATCTTGAGCGCCTTGCGGCAGAGCAGGTCGTAGGCAACCAGCTTGGCGCGCTCGGCAGAAAGCGACGTCTGGCTGCTCAGGCGCTCAGCCAAAGCATCGACATTGTTTTGATTATCGGAATATACCGTCTTGGCCACGGGGCCCCTTTCATATGTACACATATACGTCTATATGGTACAACGCACGCCCTTATCCACGCAAAACATCTGCGAGAACACTCGAGCGTCACCCGCTTTCGCATGAAAAAAAGACCGAGTCCGCGTCGTTGCGGACCCGGTCTTTCCGAGTCATATGGATGAGAGATTCAACCCGTCCGACCGACTAGGCCTTGACGGCCTCGGCGTCGGCAGGAGCCTCGGCGGCAGCGGCGCGACCGTACTCGGCCTTGCCCATATCGGACCACTCGGGCTCCTCATCAGGCATGGAGCCAGCCTCCTTGCCGAAGAACTCCTTGAGGCAGTTGACGGCGACGATGAGGCCCAGGACCATCAGCAGGACGGCAAAGACGAGCTGCAGGCCCTTGGTGGCGGCGACGGAGACGGCGGCCGTGGTGGCGGTAGCCGGGATGGTACCGAAGAAACCGTAGGCCTGGACGGCGGTCATGCAGCCCATGGCGCTCTGGACCAGCGAGGTGAAGGTGCAGCAGAGCAGGAAGACGACGGGCACGTAGAGCATCCAACCCTTGCGGCCGGTGCACTTGCAGAACACGGCGAGGGTGATCATGGTCATGCCGCCGAGCAGCTGGTTGGAAGCACCAAAGAGCGGCCAGATGTTGGCATAGCCACCAAAAGCGAGGGCGAGACCGGGAAGCAGGGTGACGACCGTGGCGAACCAGGGGTTGCCGAGGACCTTCATGTAGCCGGCCTTGGACTCGATGGCCAGGGCGTCGTTGGTCTGGGCAAAGAACTCGGAGAACGAGGTGCGGGCGATGCGGGCGACGGCGTCGAGCGAGGTCAGGGCCAGAGCGGAAACATTCATGGTCATGAAGACGGTAGCGAGCGTGCCGTCAACACCGAAGGCCTGCATACCGCGGGAGATGCCAGCGGCGAAGATCTGGAACGGGGTGGAAGCGACACCGGCGTTGAGGGCGCCGGTACCGGCGGTGTTCATATCGGAGAACATGATGCCGGCAACGATGATGGCAAGGATGCCGACGAAGGACTCGACGATCATTGCGCCGTAACCGACCTTGACGGCGTCCTGCTCCTTCTCGACCTGCTTGGAAGAGGTGCCGGAAGAAACGAGGCTGTGGAAACCGGAGAGAGCACCGCAAGCGACGGAGACGAACAGGACCGGGAACATCATGCCGGAGGCAGTGGAGAAGCCGGTGAAGACCGGAGCGGTGATAGTGGCCTGACCGTTGACGCCCAGGACGACGATGCCGAGGACAGCGCAGACGATCATGACGATCATCATGATGGAAGTGAGGTAGTCACGCGGGGTCTTGAGCATCTGGATGGGCATAGCGCCAGCGAAGACCAGGTAGACCATGACGACGGCGAACCACTGGAACT
The DNA here is from genome assembly GCA_905213725.1 of Collinsella aerofaciens. Taxonomy (GTDB): domain Bacteria; phylum Actinomycetota; class Coriobacteriia; order Coriobacteriales; family Coriobacteriaceae; genus Collinsella; species Collinsella aerofaciens_BZ. Next base: position 1,164 of record CAJMJM010000016.1, on the reverse strand, counting down.
TATCCAGGTAGACCGGGAACTGCATTCCGACGGCGAACATGAGAACCATGAGGACAACGCCGGTGACGAACTCGGCAGCGCCGGTGAGGTTGAACTTCTTCTGGGCCCAACCAAAGGCGATAGCGACGAAGGTGAACAGGATGGAAATGGTACCAGCGCAGCCGGCGGCATAGGACTTGGTGATGTCGATGGCACCGGTAGCAGCACCAGAAGCGTCAACGGCCGGGGTGAACATGAACGTCTTGCAGACCATGTCGGTGAACGCCGCGATGACGATCAGGCAGAACAGCCAGCAGAACAGCAGGAACAGGCGACGGCCGGTCTTGCCGATGTACTTCTCGATGAGCTGAGCGAGCGACTTGCCGTTGTTCTTCATCGAAGCGTACAGGGCACCAAAGTCGTGGACGGCACCAAAGAAGATGCCGCCGACGAGGACCCAGAGCACGACGGGCAGCCAGCCAAAGGCCATGGCGACGATCGTACCCGTGACAGGGCCAGCACCGCAGATCGAGCTGAACTGGTGCGAGAACGCGGTGAAGGCGGAGACGGGCGAGAAGCTGTTGCCGTCCTTCATGCGCTTGGCCGGCGTGAGGGCATCCTTGTCAACGCCCCACTTGTTGGCCAGCCAGCGGCCATAGCCCAGATAGCCGCAGGCGAGCACCGCCGCGGCCACAACCATGAGCAAAACTCCGTTCATTACATTTCCTCCTCTAAAAAGAACTTCCCAGACATAAAAAATGAGGGCCGTCGGTTGCGCTCGACGGCCCTCATCTTCATCAGCCGCCCGTTATCGTACGGGCTAGCTGTATGTGCTAACCCGCATCAGATAATTACTACGCTGATAATGTTTAGCTGATGCGTGAACATGTCTAAGAAACCCTCTTCAATCATGATGTGAACGATCCGTGCGTGTTCACATCCCCCAGTGGTTGAAAAGGAGTATGAAACTTTAGTTACCTAAAGTCAACGCAAATATGTAATGAATTTTCAACTTTTTTTGAATTTCTCGGTACAAAACGCCATTGACCTCGGACTTTACCCCACGACAGTTTTTGCATGAGAGATGCCCCTCGGGAGCGGGCGGGCGTATGCAAGGTTTACTGCAATAAAAACAAAATAACACCGAGAGGAAAATAATTTCAATACAGAAAGTTAAGAAAAAAA
>CAJMJM010000015.1 GCA_905213725.1 Collinsella aerofaciens | reverse complement strand
ACGTCGTGCGTGGCGGGACGAAGCTCGGGCTCAATGCCCAGCTTGCCGCTCTTGCTGGCGATGCAGTCGTCGCCCACCGAGAACTGACAGCCAAGGATGCGGACAAATCCGCAGCTCTCGGGATCGAAACCGTCGGTGTTGTGGGAGTTCTTGGGACCCTCGATCGACAGGCAGAGCGCGTCGACATGCTCGCACAGGACGGGATGGATATTCCACGCCGGGCTGTTGCGCACGGTAACGCCAGCAAGGCTCACGTTTTGGCACTCGGACAGGAAGATCATGCGCGGACGGGCGACCTCGCGGCCCTCCTCGGGACGGAAGATGTTCTTAAAGTCCTTGTTCCACCAGTTGTCCTCGGCAAAATCGGTCTGACCGTCGATGGCACCACGACCATAGATGCACACGTCGTGCACGCCCAGACCCGTAAAGGTAGAACAGTAGGTCGAGAAACTCTCGCCCTCCCAGCGGCCCAGGGGCAGCATATCGGTGCCGGCATACCCAGCGCCCTCGTCGCCTGTGACCGTGCCCGGAATGTAGGCAAGCGCCGCGCGGTCGTGACGGGTCAACAGCACCGCTCCCTCGGCGAGCTCAATGTTGATATTGCTCTTAAGGAAGAGGGACTTGATGCGGTAGTTGCCAGCGGGAATCAGCACGCGCCCGCCCTTGGGACAAGCCATGATGGCAGCCTGGATGTTGGTGGTGTCGTCGTGCTCGGCATCGCCCTTGGCGCCACAGTCGCGAACGTTGATAGTAAAGGGCTCAGCCGGCGTGGTGACACCTACGCTCAGCTCACGCTCGCCACAAACAAAACGAACCAGGTTACGCTTGCCGGGGGTCAGGCCGTCGACATAGGTCTCGACCGTATTCGTGGTACCAGCGGGCTCGTCGTTGACAAAGATCTCCCACGTATCGGCGCAGGTAAAGTAACCGCCGTCGTCAAGCTCGATAACCGCCGCGCGCGCGTTGCGCCAGATAACGTTCGTCTCCATGGGTTTCTCCCTCAAAAAGATGCTCTAAAGGCAAATTGTACGCTGTTGAAAAAGGGCCGTGCCTGCCGGCGGAGTTCCGGTGGCACGGCCCTGTGATTTGGACGATATGTCGGCCTTACTCGGCGGGAGTTACGCTACCGTCCTGGAAGCCAACGTTGTTGTGGGCAAAGCAGTCCTCGTACTAAAAGCCGGAGAGCTCCTCGCAAAGAGCCTTGACCTCGGGCTGGACGTCGGCCATCTTGCCGCCCTCCTTGACGCGCTTGATCTCGTCGCAAAGGATGTCGCACTGCTCCTTGTCGATCTTGATGCCGCGGGCAAGGACAGCCGCGAGCAGGAAGAAGCCGGCGCAGCCGATGAGCATGTAGCCGCAGATGTACAGAGGCACGGTGGCGGGCTGGGTTACGGCGTCGCTGTTGCCGGCAGTCTGAATGAAGCCGGAGGCAGCAAGGACAATAGCCCATGCGTTGACGGCGATAGCCTGGGCGATCTGCTGGCAGAGCTGCTGAGCGGAGCTGTAGATGCCCTCGCGACGACGCAGAGTGATGAGTTCATCGACATCGGGGATGTAGTTGAGCAGAACATCGGGCAGGTACTGGAAACCAACGTAGAAGAACTTCCAGATGGCGAAGATGATGGGGTAGGCAATCATGGCGATGGCGACCGTGGAGGTGCCGTTAATCTGACCAAAGGCGAAGTAGTTGTAGGCGATGATGCACGCAGCGCAACCGACGTTGGCCAGGTACCAAGACTTGTGGAAGCCCTTCTTGGCCATGAGGGCAACCCAGATGGCGGTGCAGACGATAGCGACGACCTTGCCGGGCATCTCCATCACGGACTCATAGGACTTAGGAATCTGCAGGCAGTAGACGATGAAGAAGGACAGGCAGGCAGACCAGCAGGCAGCAGCGAGCTTCGTGGAGACCTGTGCATACAGGACCTTGCGGAAGGACTTGTTGCGGAAGGTAGAGACAACGTCGATGAAGAACTTCTTGATACCCTCGCCGACGCTCTCGATCTTCTCCTGAGCCACCTCCTCGGGGGTGTGCTCCCACGTGGACAGGTACACGCACAGCAGCGAGATTGCCATGACCGAAGCGTTGACCGTAGCGATGATGAAGTAGCTGAACGGGTTGGTCTCGCCGAAGGTGCCAAAGCCAAAGCCGACGAGTGCTGCCATCAGGAAGCCGGCGGCGTTACCAAAGAGGTGCTTGTAGCCGGTGAGGTACGTACGCTCCTTGAAGTCGTCGGTCATCTCGATGGTAAGCGGCGACAGGTTGGCGGTGCAGAACGTATACGCGACGTTGTAGATCAGGTACAGCACAAAGTAGTACGGGAAACCGAACGGCGTAGCCACAAAGATGAGCGGCTCGGCGACCATCATCGGGATTGCCAGCAAGATCCAGAAACGGCGGCGGCCAAAGATACGGCCGATCTTGGTAGCGTAGAAGTTATCGGCCACAAAGCCCATAAGCGGGCACAGAATGGCGTTGAGATAGATGGCGAACGAGCTGATCAGCGCAGCCTCGCCTGCGGACAGGCCGCACTCCGTGGACAGGAACAGCACCATGTAGCTGTGCGTAAAGGTCAGGGCACCGGAGTTGAGCATGCCGCCCATACCAAAGCCCAAGCGCGTCCAGAATGTGATCTTGCGCTTTTTACCGATCTTGTTAGTCATCGAGCTCCCTCTCTTTTCTCGATTGTCTTGGAACAAGACATTGGAGTCCATACCGACGTCTGTCTGCATGCCGTTCAGGGTGAACGTTTAGCTAGATTATGCGCGATTGCTTATGATAGGTGAACGTTCACTTGTATATTATCCTTGAACGGTCGTTTTTTGCCGTTGAACGGGCCTGAAAATGAAAAAATCCCTGCATTTTTGATTATCAAGTCGATTCAGCACCACGCAACAACTAGGTGAACGTTCATTGTTCTCTGGAGATGAGGGAGGTGCCGGGCACCCTTCCAAAAAAGCCGTGCACGACAACGCAACGAGAAACGAAAAACGACCCCGCCGAGATTGTCCTCGGCGGGGTCGCCCAGTCTTTGCAGCAGCTTATTCAATCACGCGCTCAACGTGTCATCGCTACAGGCAGACTCCGTCCTTCCAGATGCTGATCTCGTGACAGCCGCGACGCTCGGCGCTGGTAAGCTTGCCGCTCGCCGTGTCCAGCACCAGCTGATACAGATCGCCGGCAGCCTCATCGAGCGTACGCTCGCCCGTAGCCACCACACCGGCGTTAAAGTCCATCCAGTTGGCCTTGTGGTCGCACAGGCGCTGGTTGGTGAACACCTTGAGCGTAGGCGCCGGCGCACCAAACGGCGTGCCGCGGCCGGTCGAGAACAGGATCACGTGGCAGCCGGCAGCCGTCAGGGCCGTGGTGGATACCATGTCGTTGCCCGGACCGCACAACATGTTCAGACCATGCTTGGTAGCCTGACCGGCGTACGGCAGCACGTCGACGATGGGGGCAGATCCGCCCTTTTGCACGCAGCCGCAGCTCTTGTCCTCGAGTGTGGTGATGCCGCCATCCTTGTTGCCGGGGCTCGGGTTCTCGTAGACGACCTCGCCATGGCTAATAAAGTAATCCTTAAAGCCGTTGAGCATGTCGGAGGCGGCGTTAAACACCTGCTCGTCCTCGCAGCGATCGAGCAGAATGCTCTCGGCGCCAAACATCTCGGGGACCTCGGTGAGCACCGACGTGCCACCGCGGGCGACGAGCATATCGCTCACGCGACCGATCGTGGGGTTGGCGGTAATGCCCGAAAGACCGTCAGAGCCACCGCACTTAAGGCCAATGACCAGCTCGGATGCCGGAATGGGCTCACGCTTGGCCTGCTTGGCCAGGTCGGCCAGCTCAGACAGAATCTTGTGGCCTTCGACCTGCTCGTCGGCAACATCTTGGCAGGTAAGGAAGCGAACGCGCTCGTGATCGTACTCGCCCAGCTCGTCGAGCACCTGCTGATGCGTGCAGTTCTCGCAGCCGAGCGACAGGAACAGCACGCCCGCAGCGTTTGCGTGACGCGAGAGCGCTATCAGCAGGCGACGGGTCTGGGCATGGTCGGCGCCGGTCTGCGAGCAGCCAAACGGATGCGGAAAGTAATAGACGCCCTCCAGCGAACCCTCGACCAGATCCTGAGCCTGCCCGCACATGGCACGTGCGACCTCGTTGACGCAGCCGACCGTGGGGATGATCCACAGCTCGTTGCGCGTGGCGGCGCGGCCGTCGGCGCGACGGAAGCCCATAAAGGTCTCAGGCTCAACGGGATCCACGACCGGATGCGTGGGGTTGTAGGCGTACTCGACCTCGCCCGAAAGGTTGGTCTTGACGTTATGCGTATGAAGCCACTGACCGGGCTGGATGTCGCCCGTCACATGGCCGATAGGAAGACCGTACTTGACAACGTTCTCCCCCGCCGCAATGGCACGCACGGCCATCTTGTGGCCCTGCGGAATATCCTCCGCGGCAGCGACCTCGCCCTCCCCGGGAACCGCGACGGCGGTGCCCTTGGCAAGCGGCGACAGCGCGACGATCACGTTATCGGCCGGATTGATCTGGATAGTGTTCATTACAAATGGTCCTAACCCTACAGGTTGAGCAGAAGTCGAGGCGCGGGCAAGCCGTCTGGCGCCCGCACCGGGAATTTACGCTTGAGCGTTGGCGAAGGCCTGCTTGGCGCCCTCGACACGCACGACGGTGAGCGCGTTGACGACAAACTCCTCGAGACCGGTGATCTGCGTAAGGTCCTCGCCCCACATCTGCTCATTGGTGAGCACGTCGTGCACCAGCTCGGCATCGTCTGCACCGGCGTGGGCGGCGTAGAAATCGAGCACGAAGGCATCGTCCTGAGCGGTGTACTCGGTGCCGTCGGCACGGCGCAGGTGCAGGCCATCGCCCTCGCGGGACACAAGCTCCTGCGTGTAGAAGGCGATGAGCGTAGCGAGGCTCGTGGCCAGGCACTTGGGAAGGCTGCCGGTCTCGGCAACATAGTCCTTGAGCGTGGGCAGATCGCGAGCGCGCCACTTGGCCGTGGAGTTGAGGCAAATGGAGAGCAGCGCGTGGTCGATAAACGGGTTGTCGAAGCGGTTCTCGACGGCGGCGGCAAAGGCCTTGCAGTCCTCGACATCCAGGTCGGCGGCAAGCGTCGGGATGACCTCATCGTAGAGCATGGTGTTCATGAAGCCGCGGACGGTCTCGTCGTGCATGCAGTCGCGCACGATGTCAAAGCCGGCAACCCAGGAGCCCGGAACAAAGGCAGTGTGGGCGCCGTTGAGGATGCGGACCTTGCGCTTCTTGTACGGAGTGACATCGGGGGTCACAAAGACGCCCGGCAGGCCGGCCTTTACGAAGGGAAGCTTCTCGGCAAGCGACTCGTCGCCCTGGATGCCCCACATCTGGAAGGGCTCGCGCACGGCCAGGAAGGGATCCTCGTAGCCCAGGCGCTCGGCCACGGCAGCGGCCTCCTTGGGGTCGCGGATGCGGCCGGGGACGATAGTGTCGACGAGCGTGGTGCAGACGGTGCAGTCGTTGGCCATCCACTGCGCAAACGCGTCCTCCCAGCCCCAGTCGCTCACGTACTGGTTCATGATGCGCAGCAGCTCCTCGCCGTTGTGATCGATGAGCTCGCAGGCGAGCACGATGACGCCCGGCTTGCCGGCAGCCCAGCGGGTGTGGAGCACCTGGGCAAGCTTGGCGGGGAAGCTCGCGGGCGGCATGTCGTCGGCCTTGCAGGACGGGTCGTAGGCGATACCGGCCTCGGTGGTGTTGGAGACGATGATCTCCAGGTCGTCGGAGACGGCAACCTCCATCATGGCGCGGTAGTCGTCCTCGCGATACGGATTGAGGCAGCGGCTGCAGGCACTGATCACGCGGGACTCGTCAACCGTGTTGCCGTTCTCCTTGCCGCGCACCAGCACGGTGTACAGGTCGTCCTGGGCATTGATGCCGTCGGCAAAGCCAAAGGCGCCGCTGATGGGCTGCACCATGACAACCTTGCCGTTCCAGCCGGTTGCCTCGTTGCCCATATCGAAGAATCGGTCGACGAAGGCGCGCAGGAAATTGCCCTCGCCAAACTGCAGAACCTTCTCGGGAGCATCCTTGGGCAGCAAATAGCCCTTGTAGCCGATCTTCTCGAGCGCATCGTAGCTGATGTTCTCCATCTATGTGTCTCCTTAGATAGCTGTTAGCGTGCAAGCAAAACGGGGCTCCGCGTGTGGCAACGGCGCCCAGGGTTCGATGTGATTCGATGCGGGCTTAGGCCTCGACGGTGTCCAGGTCAAAGCCAAAGTAGCGGACCGCATTGTTGTAGCTGATGTCGCGCACGATACTGCCCAGCAGCTCCATGTCGGCCGGATACTTGCCCTGCTCGACCCACTCGCCGATCACGCTGCACAGCACGCGACGGAAGTACTCGTGGCGCGGATAGGACAGGAAAGAGCGGGAGTCGGTAAGCATGCCCACAAAGTTGCCCAGCACGCCCTCGTTAGCCAGAGCCGTGAGTTGCTCGCGCATGCCGACCTCGTTGTCGTTGAACCACCAGGCGGAGCCGTTCTGGATCTTACCGGCGGTCGGAGCCTCCTGGAAGCAGCCCATGACGGTATCGATCATGGTGTTATCGATGGGGTTCAGGCTGTACAGGATGGTCTTGGGCAGGCCGCAGGTCTCCTGGATGGAGTTGAGGAAATCGGCGAGCTGGTCGGACGGCGTGTAGTTGGAGATGCAGTCGTAGCCGGTGTCGGGACCGAGCTTGGCAAACATGGCGCGGTTGTTGTCGCGCTTGCAGCCAAAGTGCAGCTGCATGGCCCAGCCCAGACGGACATACTCACCGGCAACGAACTGCATAAAGGCAGTCTTGTACTTGAGGACTTCTTCCTCAGTGAGCGGCTCAGCAGCCAGGCCCTTGGCAAAGATGGCCTCGATCTCGTCGGCGGTAGCCGGGGCGTACATAACGTAGTCGAGTGCATGGTCGGATGCGCGACATCCCAGCTCGTGAGCAACGTCGTAGCGCTTGGAGATGGCCGCCTTCATGCCCTCGAAGTCGCTGACCTCAACGCCGGCAACCTCGGAGAGGTGCTTGCAGTAGTCGGCAAACTCCTGGCCGCGCTCGATGCGCAGGGCGGCGTCGGGGCGCATGGCGGGAACGACCTGAACGTCAAAGCTGTCGTCGGCTGCAATCTTCTTGTGCCACTCAAAGCTGTCGGCGGGGTCGTCAGTAGTGCAGATCATGCGGACGTTGGACTGCTTGATCAGGTTGCGGCAGGTGAAGCTGGCCTCGGCGAGCTTGGCGTTGGCAAGGTCCCAGACCTCCTGGGCGGTCTTGCCGTTGAGGACGCCCTCGTAGCCAAAGTAGCGCTTAAGCTCCAGGTGGCTCCACTCAAAGACGGGGTTGCCGACGCAGCGACCCAGGGTCTCGGCCCACTTTTGGAACTTCTCGCGAGCAGGGGCGTCGCCAGTGATAAAACGCTCGTCGACGCCGTTGGCACGCATCAGGCGCCACTTGTAGTGGTCGCCGCCCAGCCAAACCTCGGTGATATTCTCGAAACGCTTGTCCTCCCAGATCTCCCTGGGGGAAATGTGGCAGTGGTAGTCGACGATGGGCATGCCCTTGGCAAAGTTGTGGAACAGCTCCTCGCCGGTCTTGGTGCTCAGCAGGAAATCCTGATCGTCCATAAAGTTTTTCATCAAACAGCCCCTTTGCTGGCAAGGCGGGCGCACGGCGCGCTCGTTATCCTTTAGGTGAACGTTCACTATACTAATCCATTGCACCTTAAAAGGTGAACGTTCACCTAACCACCACGGGGTGAACGGTAGATTTTGCCCGTTCAACGGTTGCTGGAGATGTGACTTGCATGTATTGCGGACTGGTTGGCGTCCCCGAACACCGAACTTGAGCGCTTTTGCTCAGGTGGGTCATGTCCCGACGTACATTTTTGGGAGTATTCAGCATTGGAGCGCGCCGTGCGCCATCCTCAGCGTCCTATTTGGAACGCAGATAGCGCCCGATCGGCATAAAAAGTGCCCCCGATGGCAAATTACGCCATCGGGGGCACTTAAAACAGTCGTTCTGCACCTCATTCAGGGCATGCCAATGCTGAATACTCCCAAAAATGCACGTCGCAAGAGGGGGTACCTGCTCAATCGGCTAAATACCCGCAAGTTCGCAGTAGCGGTCGACATTGCTGGCAAATACCATCTCGACGGCGCCCTTCTGGACGGGCGCCGTCGGGGTCCTTCCCCACAGCAGATAATCGCCCAGCGTCTTAGCGCCGCGATACGCCAGGCTCACCGGGTCTTTATAGACAATATTGGTAAAGATGCCACGACGCAAGGCCAAGGCGCTCTCGGGGAACAGGTCGTTGCCGATTACCATGACCTTGCCGGCCTTGCCGCTCGAAACAAGCGCGTTGGCGACTACCTCGGAACCAACGGCAAAAACGCTACAGATGAGCTCGGGAGCATCCGGCGCACTCAAGCGCTGCTCAAGCTCGCGCTCGAGCTGTTTGACTTGCGCATGGGCGCCGGCAAGATCCTCAACCTGCCATGGAATATCACGTTCGCGCAAGTAATTATGGATGGCGCGGGCGGTCAGATAGTGTGAATCGGTATAGGGGTCGCCCGCCAACAGGAGCACGCGGGCGTCAGCCCCAGAAGCGTGAACCAGGTTTGCCGCCTGCTCTGCCATAAGACTGCCCGCCGCGGAATAGTCTGCCAGACTGGCACCCAGGCGATCGAGGTGCGGTCGGTCGCCATCGACGAGCTCGATCGCCACACCCGCCTCGGCAATCTGCCTCAAAAGCTCGGTTGCGCGGTCATCGCTCGGAACATAGGCAAGCAGGCCATCAATCTTCTCGCCTACCTGCAGGCGCTCATCAATCTGCTCGAGCGCATCAGCGTAGCCACCCACGCCAAATTCAACACGCTCAACCGTAATGCCCCGGTCGATGACCTCCTGCTCAAAGCGGTTGCAGCCTTCCCACAGGTAACGGAAAAAGTACGCTCCCTCGCGCGATGCGCGGGGCAGGCAAAACACCAGGTTGATATCCTTGCGGCGCAGGCTCGAGGCACTCGTATTGCGATGGTAACCCATGGCCTCGGCCTTAGCATTCACCTTGGAGCGCACGGATTCGCTCACGCCGGCTTTACCCGTCAGGGCCTTGTGCACGGTATTGATGGAAACGCCAAGCTCGGCGGCTATGTCCTTCATGGTTACGCGAGCGCTCATGGGGATACTCCGTTATAGATAAGTTGCCAATTAACAGTACAGGTAACGATACCCCAAAATCACTCTTCAACTCGCCGCGCTCGCCCCCAAATGTGCAAAGCGCCCCGCGAACGGATGCTCGCGAGGCGCTTGGATGCCTAGACCTTATTTAATACCGCGGCCCAAGTCTTCGGCGATTTTGTCGACGCCTTTCAGCGCGGCGCACGTCTTTTTGTTGGAGCAATGCCCCGTGCAAACGCCACCCTGAGCGCAGTCGGCGCAGGTGCCCTTGCGGTAGATACGCACGCACACGGCGACAAACGCAATACCGATAACAGCCAGTACAACAATATCGATAGGTGCCATAGCAAGCCTCCTCTAGTTAGCCATCACTTACTTTACCCCATTCTCCACCTACCAAATAGGGACGTTTTATTTTGGTCGGTTTTATCTGCGGAAACGCCATATCTCCCCCACCAAAAAGCCCGAGTGTCGCTGGGACACCCGGGCTCGTGGAAAGGGGTTAATCCTTATTCGGACTTAAGCGGAAACTGCGGCGGAAGCAGTGTTGGTCTCGTCCTCGTCGGTCCATGCATGCTTGGGCATGGGACGGAAGATCTGGAAGAGCATCGCAACCAGCAGCACGATGGCCACAATCGTCCAGATACCAAACTGTCCAAGAACAAGCAAGTTGTAGAACTGGTTGATGAACAGGCCGATCACCCAAGCGAAGGCGCACTCGTAGCCGATGGCAATCGCGGTCCACTTGCCAGAGTCCATCTGGTTGCGGATGGTGCCAATGGCGGCAAAGCACGGAGCGCACAGCAGGTTGAAGGCACCGAAGGCAACGCAAGCGCCCATGGTGGGGAACATGCCGGCAAACGCGGTCCACAGGCTCGGGTCGGTCTCGCCCGCGTCTGCGACGGACAGCAGCGAGCCGGCGGTGGCGACGACGTTCTCCTTGGCGACGAGGCCAGAGACAGTCAGTGCGGTGGCCTGCCAGGTGCTAAAGCCGAGCGGGGCGAAGATCCAAGCGACCAGGTTGCCCAGCATGGCAAGCACGGAGTAGTCCATAAACTCCTCGGGGATGCCGTCCATCGCAGGCAGGAAGCCAAAGGAACCGTTATAGCTACCAAAGTTGGAGAGGAACCAAACGACGACGGTGGACGCAAAGATGACCGTGCCGGCCTTCTTGATAAAGGCCCAGCAGCGCTCCCACACGTGCAGCGCCCAAGAGCGGATCGCCGGGAAGTGGTAGGCAGGAAGCTCCATGACAAACGGGGTCGGACGGCCGGCGAAGAGCTTGGTCTTCTTGAGCATGAGGCCCGAGGCGATGACGGCAAAGACGCCCAGGAAGTAGAAGAGCGGGCTGATCCACGCGGCGGTGGTAGAAGAATCGCCGATGATGGAACCCATGAGCAGGGCGATGATCGGCAGCTTAGCGCCACAGGGAATGAACGTGGTGGTCATGACCGTCATGCGGCGGTCCTTCTCGTTCTCGATGGTCTTGGTAGCCATGACGCCGGGGACGCCGCAGCCCGAGGACACGAGCATGGGGATGAAGGACTTACCGGACAGGCCAAAGCGGCGGAACACGCGGTCCATGATGAAGGCGACGCGGGCCATATAGCCGCAGTCCTCCAAGAAGGACAGCATCACAAAAAGCAGGAACATCTGCGGCACAAAGCCGAAGATGGCGCCCAGGCCGCCGACGATACCGTCACAGACCAGCGAATCGACCAGGCCACCGTCCTCGGTGCCGCCCGCCACAAGGGCGTCGTGCACCACGGTGGTGATACCCGGGACATAGGGGCCGTACTGTGCCGGGTCGACCGAGTCGGCATTGTCACCCGCAGCCTCGACGGCCGCGTCGTAGGCGTCGCGACCCTGGCCGAGCACATACCAACCGTCGGTACCGAAGAGCTGGTCGTTGGTGAAGTCCGTCACCGTGCCGCCCAAGGTAGAAACGGCGATGTAGTACACGCAGAACATGATGACCACAAAGATCGGCAGGCCCAGGATACGGTTGGTAACCACGCGGTCGATCTTCTCGGAGGTGCTCATCTTTGCCGGAGCCTTGGTGAGGCACTCGTCAATGATGTGGGCAATCACGCCGTAACGCTCGCCGGTGATGATGGACTCGGCGTCGTCGTCGCAGTCCTGCTCGCACTGGGCGACCAGCTGCTCCACGCGAGCGGCCTTCTCCTTGGTGAGGTTGATGAGCTTGCAGGCGTCTGCGTCACGCTCGAACAGCTTGACGGCGTAATAGCGGCGCTTGTTGGCGGGAACGCTGGCCGGAAGGTTGTTCTCGATGTGCGTCAGAACGTCCTCGATGGAGGAATCGAACTTGTGCTCCGGCACCTGGCCCTTAGAAGAAGCGGACTTCTTGACCTGCTCGAAAAGCTCCTTGATGCCCTTGTTCTTAAGAGCCGAGATCATCATGACCGGACAACCGAGCTTCTTGGAAAGCTTGTCGGTGTCGATCTTATCGCCGTTCTTCTCGACCAGGTCGGCCATGTTGAGGGCAACGACCACGGGCAGGCCGGTCTCGATAACCTGAAGCGCCAGGTACAGGTTACGCTCGAGGTTGGTGGCGTCGACCACCTGAACGACGACATCGGGCTCGCCGCTCATGAGGTAATCGCGCGAGCATTGCTCCTCAGGGCTGTAGGGGGAAAGCGAGTAGATGCCAGGGAGGTCCGTGATGGTAACGTTCTTGTCGCTTAGGAGCTTGGCTTCCTTTTTCTCAACCGTGACGCCGGGCCAGTTGCCAACGTAGCCGTTGGCGCCGGTGATCAGGTTGAAAAGCGTGGTCTTGCCGCAGTTGGGGTTACCCGCCAGCGCGACATGGATCTGAGAATCCGCCATTCAATCCTTCTTCCTTGTGTGCCTGCGCTGCTTTCTCCGCGCAGGCTGGATAATGTGCTTCAAAGATGCTGCATTAAGTTAGAAAAACCTAACTTTATCTGCAGAAATATACGTCGCAAGCCCTTACTGGACCTCGACGACGGCCGCCTCCTCCTTGCGGATGGAAAGCTCGTAGCCGCGCACGTTGATCTCGACCGGATCACCGAGCGGCGCGACCTTCACGACCTTGAACGAAGTGCCCTTGATGAGCCCCAGGTCCATAAGGTGGCGGCGAAGCGCACCCTCACCGTGAAGCTTGACGATGGTGGAGCTCTCGCCCACCTTAACGTCACCCAACGTCTTCATTTACTTGTCCCCCTTTCAGTGCGTACAGAAATGCCGTCGACTAACCGACAGTCATGATGTGCATGGCAACCTTGGAATCGATGCCAAAGCGTGCGCCCAGCACCGTGACGATGATATTGGCGCCACTCGAGCTCACCACGTGGATTTCGTTGCCCTCGACAAAGCCGAGGTCCTTGAGGTGGTGTTTCATGTCCTCATTGCCCTTTACACGAGACACGCGCACGGTTTCGCCCGCTTTTACCATCGAAAGCGGCATGGCCGGCATCTGCGGTCCGCAAGACATGAGTTGCTCCTAACGTCAGTTCGTCCTCAACATCGACGCGTAAAAAGTTAACCACGTCTATGTTCGCTATAGTAAACTAGCACGTGGTTAACTTTTTGGAAAGGGTCCCCATTCAGATTTCGAAAAAGTTTCCTATACGAAACAAAAAAGCGCGGCAAAGGACCATCCTTTACCGCGCCCTATCATGCTTAGAGCGAGAGATTTCTGATCGATGTGACACAGGAGGCCTCATCCACGCCCGAAACGCGGAACACGATGTCCTCGCCGCACTCGCCGTAGAGGGCCATGAGCCCCATGACATCGCGGCCATCCGTATGGCGATCGCCGATACTGACTGACACGTCGCTACGATGCTTGGCAATGATGTCATAGAGCAACGCAACCGGGCGGGCATGTAGTCCCAACGGATCTTTAATCGTCTTTGTAAACTCGACCATGTCCCCTCCCACGACATCGTACATTCGGCCGGCAAAACCCAGCCACGTGGTAGTTATTGTAGCGTTAGATGCTTGTCGAGGGTGCCTCCGGATACCTCGTGGTCAAAAAGTGGCAAATATGAGTACTGTCACCAATTTAGTAGCAGCAAAATCGAGAGCAAATTGCCTACTTTGAGCGATTCGAAGAGGTTGAAAGCCGTCAAACGCCCTTTATAGGGGGTTAGATAAATTGATTTTGAGCCCATTTTTGCTCAAGACCGGCCGATAGATATGGCACTTATTTTGCAACAGTACTCATATTTGGCATTTTTTGCCCACAGGGTCCAAAATCCATGCCCAAAACGCAAAAGGAGGGGCCTCGTAAGGCCCCTCCTTAGGAAAGGGAATCGATTTATTCCACAACCGTAGATTAATCCTAGCCGCTACTCCATCATGTCGAGAACGGAGGGGCGAAGCTCGCTCTCGGCGGCCTCGGGATCGGTTTCGCGCAGGCGGTTGATGTAGCGGTTGTCCCACATCACGGCAAGGCCCAGGAAGACGACCCCGCCGCCAACGTTGTAGACCAGCGTCAGCCACAGAGGCTGATCAAGCGGAATGGTGCCGCAGATAAGCACGAAGCAGAAGACCACAAGCAGGAATGCGGCAACGACCAGGCCAAAGCTGCGCGAGCCCATGCGGAAGCCACGGGGAGCAGCGTCGAAGTTCTTGCGCAGCATAAAGTAGGCAAGCAGGATCAGCAGCGGCGGGAGCAGAGCGGTGGCAGCCGTCATGTTGGTGACGATCATGAGCAGGTCGTCGAGGTTACCAGAGCCCAGAGCCGGGATGATCAGGATGGGGACGACGATAGCGAACTGCAGCCAGGCAGCGCGGGCGGGAATGCCGTGCTCGTTGAGCTCAACGATCTTGCTACCAATAACGCCCTTGGGAATCTCGGTGAAGAAAACCTTGATGGGAGCAGAAGTCCACATCATGAGGGAGCCCAGCGTGGCGGCGAGAAGGATCAAGCCGATGACGCGCGTAGACACTTCCATGGGAATGCCAAAGTGGGCAAAGACAGCGCCGAATACGTCGAAGATGCCGGTGGAGATGGCAACGCCGCCCTCGGGGATGAACAGGTTAACCAGCAGCGAAGCGCCTGCATACAGAAGGCCGATGGTCAGGCCGGCGATAACGACGGTGCGCACGAAGGCCTTGACGCCGCCCTTAAGGTCGTTAAGGAACACGCCAACAGACTCAGCACCGCCAACGCCCTGGATGATCCAGGCAAGCGTACCGAAGAAGCCCCACATAGTGGCGAAGTTGCTCATGTCGGGAGCCATGTTAGCGGGAGTAGGAGCCGTAGCGAACTCAACGCCGCCAAAGGCAGCAGCCAGGGACAGCAGGATGAACACGGCGGTCAGGCCGAGAGCCGCGGTCGAACCGAAGGAGGAAATGGAGCCGATCCACTTAGCGCCCTTAGTCGAAACCCACGTGGCGATAGCAAAGACGACGATCTCGATAATGGTGATCCACAGCTGCGAAAGCTCGGCGTTGGCACCAAAGAACACGTAGCTCGCGTAGATGATGACGTTGGGCAGGACGGACGCAAAGAAGAACAGGTTAACGAACCAGTAGCTAAATGCCGTCAGGAACGCCCAGCGACCACCCATCGAGGTCTTAACCCATGCGTACACGCCCGACTCGGAGTCCTTGTTGAGGCCGACGAACTCGGCGGTAACCAGGGTATAGGGGACAAAGTACAAAAGCGTGGCGAAAAAGAACGACGGCGCTGCTGCCAAGCCGATGGCCGCGTTGTTGTTGATGATGTTCTTGATACCGAACACGGCGGCGACCGTCATGCCCAGCAGAGCGAACGAACCAATCGTTCCTCGTTTTTCAGAGCTCATAAGCCCTCCCAATCATCTGTTAAATGTCATCTAATACCGTCCGAGCTGCAAGTGCAAACACGGACGGCGCACCTGCTAAGGGGAATGGGGAAAAGGGAGTCAACAAAGCCATCCCCCTAACGGCGCGAAGCAAACGTCCAAACGGACGAATACTACTTGTTAGGGAAGGAATAACCTTCAACCGTCACGTGCAGCACCACGACGCGGGGATCCGAAGCCTCGGCGATAACACGGCAGGCCTCGTCAATTTCGATGACGACAACGCCGCCGGCGGGAATCGTCACGGTCTCCCCCGTACCTTCAAAGCGCTCGCGATCATCGATATCGCTGTAAGCGCGGGTGCAGGTGAGGCCCGCCTTGGGGGCAACCTCGACGGTCAGGTCGCCGTCGAGCGGGGCGAGCACGGCATGGTAGCGACGGTGACCGACCAGATCGGCAGTAGCCACCTCGTGGGCGTTCACCCACCAATACACCAGCGAGTCGCCGATAGAGTACGCCACATCGTGCTGCAGTTCAGAAACGCCGTCGAGCGCCTGCCCGGTACGCATCCACTTCTTGACGGACTTCATCTGGGCGTCGAAATCGGCGCGCGAGTTAAAGACATGCATGGCTTATGCCTCCTTAATGGGTGCCAGCGCCTGAGCCAGATCGGCAGACGTCAGCGGTCGCAGGGACACCTCAAAGCTGAAGCTCTCAAAACGGGTGCGATAGGAATCGAGCACCTCGGAACCCCAAGAGTTCGAGCCAAGGCCGAGCAACTGGTCGTTGATGTTGACCGTGACCGTATCGCCCTTGACAAGGTCGTAGACGTGCTTGGCGTTATCGATGGCCTCGCAGCTATAGGGCCATGCCGAGAATGAGAACGGGTTGGAGGCGGCGTCAGCCGGACGGGTCACCAGCACGCCGTCGCCATGGCTAGAGCGCAGAGCAACCCAGCGGGCGCCCTCGCGGTTAGCGCAATCCTGAGGCATAACGTAGGGCGTGAACATGTCATCGACCGTAGTGCGGTAATGACCGACCGGGTTGGCGCGCAACGAGTCCGGATAGTTCTCGCCCGGGCCGTGGCCATACCACTCGACGGCACGATCGCAACCGGGGACCTCGAAGGAGATGCCGATGCGCGGGATGATATCCGAGTAATCGCCGTAGGGCTCGCCGGAAACCTTGAGGTCGACGCGACCGCTCGGAAGCACGGTGTAGACGAGCTCGACGCGCATGCCGAACGCGCGGACGGGAGGAGCGATACGCTGGCTCACGGTAACGACGACCGCATTGCCGTCCTGCTTCCAAGAAACCTTGCGGGTAGACGTCTGCATCACATCGATGAAGTTGTCCTTCCACAGGGAGTCGTACTCCTGAGCGTGGTTATCGACGAGCGGATGCCAAAAACCAACCTGGGGACCGGAGGTCATGACGTCGCGACCGGATGCCTTCCACTCGCTCACGGTACCGTTGACCTTGCTGAAGGTCAGCTCGCCGTTGAGGGAGCGAATGCGAATCTCCTGCTCGGTCTCCTCGACCGTAAGCTCAGGACGAGCGGGGGCGGAAATTGCCGGCGCCGGATGGTTTGCGATGGCAAACTGGCTTGCACCCAGTTGGAACATCGGCTCGCACCAGGCGTGAGCCGCCATGGTGTAGGCGTGCACGGTCAGCAGGGTCTCGCCCACTGCGGCCTCGTGAATCACCAGCGGAAGCTGGACGGACTCGCCGGGGGCAACCGCACCGGGCATGAGCGTCTTGCGGCAGACCACGTCGCCGTCCACCAGGGTCTCCGCCGACAGGCAGACATCCTCGAGGGTGGTAAACCAACGCTTGTTGGTGACGGTCAGCTCGCCCGCCTCGGCATCGTAGGCCATGCGAACCGGGCAGATGACCTGGCCGTACTCGGTAAGGCCCGGGCTCGGCTGCTGCCAGGGGAACACCATGCCGTCGATGCAGAAGTTGCTGTTGTTGGGGTAATCGCCGTTGTCGCCGCCATACATGTCGTAGGCAACGCCGTCCTCGGTCACAGCAGCCAAACCGTGGTCGCACCATTCCCAAATAAACTGGCCTTGGATGCAATCCCAGCGATCGAAGACCTCCTGGTACTCGGACAGGCCTCCGGGACCATTACCCATGGAGTGGCCGTACTCGCAGTTGATGCGCGGCTTGGGGAACGGATGCTCGCCAAAGTCGTTCATCTGCGACACGCGGGAGTACATGGTGGAAATGACGTCGACGGTATCGGCGTTGCGATCCTCCTCGTAGTGGACCGGACGACCGTCGAGCTCGTGAGCTTTGGCGTACATCGCGCGGATGTTGCAGCCATAGCCGCTCTCGTTGCCCATCGACCACATGATGATGCACGCGTGGTTGCGTTCCTGCATCACCAGGCGCTCAACACGGTCAACGTAAGCCGGCTCCCAGGCAGGGTCGTCGGTGACCAGGGCGATATTGCCGATATTCTCGAAGCCGTGGCTCTCCATATCGGTCTCGGCGACCAGCATGATGCCGTACTCGTCGCACAGCTCGTAGAAGCGCGGATCGTTGGCGTAGTGGGACGTGCGCACCGCGTTGATGTTGTGCTGCTTCATGAGCTCCAGGTCGCGGCGCATGCGCTCGAGACCCACGGCGCGGCCCTTGTGATCGTCGTGGTCGTGGCGGTTGACGCCATGCATCTTAAAGTAAGTGCCGTTGAGGTAGATATGATTGCCCTCAACCGTCACCTCGGCAAGACCCTGGCGATGCGGAACGTACTCGCTGACCTCGTCACCGTCGTAGACCTCAAACGTAAGGTCATAGAGGAAGGGGTCCTCGGGGTTCCAGAAGTGGGCATCGGCAACGCTGTACTCGGCATGGCCGTCGACGCACTCGCCCGTAGCGACCACATTCTGGCCATCGCTGAGCGTATACACGACGCGACTTGCGCCCTCGGCAACCGTATCGAGCGTGATCAGAGCGGCATCGCCCTCGCGGTGCGTGCGGAACCTAAAGTCGACCAGATGCGCGGCGGGACGCTGCATGAGGTACACATCGCGGAAGATGCCCGATGCCCACCACATGTCCTGGTCCTCGATGTAGCTACCATCGCTGTACTGCAGAACCTTGACCGCAAACAGGTTGTCGCCCTCGACGAGCGCGTCGGTCACGTCAAACTCGGCGGACAGACGCGAACCCTTGGTCATGCCGATAAACTTGCCGTTGACGTACAGCTCGCCATAGCTCTCGATGCCGTCAAAGCGAATGATCTCGCGAGCGCCGGCAGGCACGGCGGGAAGATTGACGATGCGCTGGTACACGCCCGTGGGATCGTCAGAGGGAACGAACGGCTGGTCCACCGGGAACGGGAAACCCTCGTCGGTGTAGGCAAGGTTGCCATAACCATCCACCTGCCACAGGTGCGGAACCTCCACGTGATCCCACGCGGGCTCGTACGTGGAGAGCTCCTCGTTGGAGACGGCAGCAGGCCCCTCAAAGAGGCGGAACTGCCACGAGCCGGACAGCTGGACAAACCCGCGCGACAGCTCGCGGCTGTACGTAGCGGCGAGATCGGCGGTCTCGTAACCCATAAAGTACGCATGGGGTGCCAGGCGGTTCCTGTGGGTGAGCGCTTGGTTTTCCCAATCGTTAATGGCGTCCATGGTGATGCTCCTTCGTCATCGTAGTGATTCTTGTGCAACCGGTTGTCCTTATCTTACGGGCGATGTAAAAAACTGTGCAACCGGTTGTCCGCTGAACGGTCGATTTGGTCGGGTTAACGGTGCAACCGGTTGTACAACCGCGACACTTATGTCACCCTGAGTATCGAAACTCAGCGCAAGACATCGTTCTTAAGCTCGTAGGCAACCGCCACGCCCGCTGATATCTCACCCATACGAGACGTATTCGATTGCGGCTTGGTTGCAAAACGACACCGGTCACCGGATATCATGAACGCTGTTCAGGCGCACTATAGTAAGCTGTATCCGCACCAGCCCGTATCAGCGACAACATCGACCGCATTCTCCAGGAGACGCCATGACCCAACCAGTTCGCACCGCACCTACGCTTGCCGAGGTTGCCGCAGCTGCCGGCGTGTCGCGCTCCACGGCATCGCGCGCTCTCAACGATTCGCCCCGCATTAGCGAGGAAACCAAAAAGCGCGTCCGCGCGGCGGCCAAGGAAGTCAATTTTGTCCCCAACGCTCGTGGCCGAGCGCTCGCTGTCGGGCGCACGGAAATCATCGCCGTGCTCGTGACCGAGCCCCTGAGTGAACTCTTCAGCGACCCCACCTATAGCGAGTTTTTGAGCGGCATTACCGAGGAACTGTCGGAGTCGTCCTATCTGCCCGTTATCTTGCAGGCGTCTTCTACGCATGAGCGCAACCGTGCACGCGAGCACTTTGAGCGCCGCTCGTTCGACGCTGTGATCGACGTCTCCCCCTACAAGGGCAGCGAGCTGCTCGAGGTGCTGCGCGAGCTGGGCGTACCCACCGTGTTGTGCGGCCAGCTCGAGGGCCACCCCTATCGCGATGTGTTCTCGACGGTCTACTCTGACGACGAAGAGGGCGGACACTTTGCGGCACTCGCCATGAAGGAACGCGGGCGCAAAGATATCGTCGCCGTGTTGGGACCGCAAGACAACCCCGCTGTTGTCGACCGCCTGCGCGGCTACCGTGCCGTCTTGGGCGAAGACCTCCCAGACGCAAACGTTATCTATACCGGCTGGAACAACGGAGACGGCTATCAGGCCATGCACCAGATCCTCGCGCGCGAGATTGCTTTCGATGGCGTGCTCTGCGGATCGGACCGTATCGCGGCTGGCGTCATCACCGCACTCAACGAGGCAGGCCTATCCGTTCCGGCGGACGTTTCTGTCGTCGGCTTCGACGATCACGAGATTGCGACGCGCTGCGTCCCCGCGCTCACGACCGTCCGCCAGCCCCTGCGCGAAGAAGGCCACATGGCCGCCAACATTGCGCTCGACATGATCAAGGGTGCCGAGCCCACCACCTCCGTGATGCACATGCAGCTGATCCAGAGAGACTCGCTATAAGAAACTGAGGCAGGCTTTCCGCCAGACAGTTGTTGCGGAAAGCCTGCCCCGTTTTGAGCGCTCATTCTGGGGCACAGTTTCCGTTAGACAGCTCAACCGGAAACTGTGCCCCATTAATTTGCCGAATTCTGGGTCGCGCTTTCCCAGAGGACCCCTTTGGGAAAGCGCGACCCATTCCGGACGCAGATTCCGGGATGCACTTTCCGCGACGCCCGGTCATCCCAAGCCCTCACAATCTCGGCGCATAAAAAAAGAGGGAAGGCACGCGTCCTTCCCTCGTTACAGGCAATATGTAGCCGCTCGCCTACATCAGGCGCAGGCTGACATCCTTGAGCTGGGCGCCACTAACGGCACTCGGGGCGCCCGACATGAGGTCGGAGCCGCTGGCCGTCTTGGGGAACGCCATGACGTCGCGGATGGAATCGGAGCCGGTGAGCAGCATGCACACGCGGTCCAGACCCAGAGCAAAACCGCCCATCGGGGGCGCACCAAACTTGAGCGCCTCCATGAGGAAGCCGAACTGCGACTCGGCGCGCTCCTCGGTAAAGCCCAGGAGCTTGAGCATGGACATTTGCATCTCGGCGTTGTGGATACGCATACCGCCGCCGCCGGCCTCAAAGCCGTCCATGACAAAGTCGTAGGTGCACGAACCGGCTGCCAGCGGATCGGCCTCGATCTTGGCGATATCGGTCTCGGTCGGCAGGGTAAAGGGCTGGTGCTCGGCAGCATAGGCCTTGCGATCCTCGTCCCAATGGAACAGCGGGAAGTTGACGACCCACAGGAAGTCGTGGCCCTCGCGCTTGATCTCGAGCGCATTGGCCATGTGCGAACGCATGCCGCCCAGGATCTCATCGGAGAGCAGGCGCGGGCCGGCGGCGAACATCACAAGGTCGCCGGGCTCGACGTCCATGCGCTCGCGCAGAGCGGCCATCTCCTCGTCCGAGAAGAACTTGACGATGGGGCTGTTGATGGAGCCGTCCTCGCGGAAGGCGATCCAGGCCAGGCCCTTGGCGCCAAACGTGGAGGCCACGCCGGCGAGCTTATCGATCTTGGCACGTGCCCAGGCACCGGCGCCCTTGGCGTTAATGGCCTTGACGACAGAGCCCTCCTCGTTTGCGGCGGTTGCAAAGACCTTGAACTTGGAGTTGGCAAAGATGTCGGTCAGGTCGACCAGGTGCATGCCATAGCGGGTATCGGGCTTGTCGGAGCCATAGGTGTCCATGGCCTCCCAGTAGTTCGTGCGACGCAGCGGCGTGGGCATCTCGACGCCCATGCGACCGAAGGCGTCGGCCAGGACCTCCTCGAGCGCGCTCATGACATCGTTCTGGTCCACGAAGGACATCTCGATATCGACCTGGGTGAACTCGGGCTGGCGGTCGGCGCGCAGGTCCTCGTCGCGGAAGCACTTGGCAACCTGGTAGTAGCGCTCAACGCCACCGACCATGAGCAGCTGCTTCAGGAGCTGCGGGGACTGCGGCAGGGCGTAGAAGTTACCCGGCTGAATACGGCTGGGAACGATGAAGTCGCGAGCGCCCTCGGGCGTGGACTTGAACAGGGAGGGCGTCTCGACCTCCATGAACTCACGGTTGTGCAGCGCCTCGCGAATGGCAAAGGTAAAGTCGGAGCGCAGCTTGAGGTTGGCCATCATCTCGGGACGGCGGAGGTCCAAATAGCGATAGCGCAGGCGGGTGTCCTCGCTGGTCTCGATGCCGTCCTCGATCTGGAACGGCGGGGTGACGGACGTGTTGAGCACCTCGGCGTGGTCGGTCAGAACCTCGATCTCGCCGGTCGCGAGCTTAGTGTTGGTGGTCTCCTCGCCACGGGCGCGCACGACGCCGTGAATCTTGATGGGCCACTCGGGACGCATGGTCTCGGCGATCTTAAAGGCATCGCCATCGGAGTGCTCGGGGTCGAAGGTGAGCTGCGTGATGCCCTCGCGGTCGCGAAGGTCGCAGAAGATAAGGCCGCCGTGGTCGCGGCGACGGCTCACCCAACCGGTGAGGGTGACCTCTTCGCCCACGTTCTCGAAGCGAAGCTCGCCGCAGGTACGGGTGTGCATGGAATGCTCATCGATGGGACGGGTCTGGCTCATACCAGTGATCCTCCTTTATGGATCTGTGCCGCCCCGTGTCGTTCCGGGCGGCGTCGTACAGATTTGCCCAGCCTGCGTAAACCGCGCAGCCGGACATGGCGTTCTATCTTATCGCACCCGCGTCGATGTGCCGCGACAAAGTAGCTCTTGTCCAAAGACTTGACGGAGACGAAACAATTGACGCGGCCTGGCCGTCGCCAAGGCGCGCCGCGTGCGACAATGTGCCCCAACACAACTGCACTCGGAAAGGCCCGTCATGACCGCACGCCTCATCGTTATGGATATCGACTCCACGCTCATCAACCAGGAGGTCATCGACCTGTTGGGCGAGGAAGCCGGCGTAGGCGAGCAAGTGGCTCGGATCACCGAACGTGCCATGCGCGGCGAGCTCGACTTTAAGCAGGCGCTCGAGGAGCGCGTGGGGCTGCTTGCCGGCTTGGATGAGAGCGTGTTCGAGCGCACCTTTGAGCGCGTGACGTTTACCCCCGGCGCGCTGGAGCTTGTGCGCTCGGCGCACAGCAAGGGCTGGAAGGTCGGCGTGGTAAGCGGCGGCTTTCACGAGGTCGCCGATAAGATCGTGGCCGCCGCGGGCATCGACTTTTGCCTGGCCAACCGCCTGGAGGTCGTAGACGGCAAGCTCACGGGCAAGCTGGCGGCAGACATTGTGACCAAGGAGTCCAAGCTCATCCAGCTGCTGGATTGGGCGGTTGAGTGCGGTGTCGATATGGCACACACCGTGGCAATCGGCGACGGCGCCAACGATATCCCCATGATTCAGGCCGCGGGCACGGGTATCGCGTTTTGCGCCAAGCCCAAGACGCGCGAAGCCGCCCCGTTTGCCATCGACGAGCGCAACCTGACACTCGCCATGGATATCATCCTGCGCGACTAGTCGATCCTTCTAACAATAGAATCAGTCTGTCCTATAGTTTCCGAACAATTTTGTCTTAGTGTTCGGAAACATACCCTTTGAGTGCTAGACTTTGCGCCGTCGAAGGGAACATATATGGATAAGCGAGATCTTGAGCAGTTGCTGAGCGATGTTGCCGGCGGAGCAGTCGCCCCGGCAGACGCCCTCACGCGCATCCAGACGGCGCCAACCGCCGATCTGGGTTTTGCGCAGCTCGATCTTTCGCGCGGGGTGCGCCAGGGAGCCGGCGAGGTTGTCTACGGTGCCGGTAAAACCGCCGAGCAGATTGCCGCCATTATCAAAGCACTGCGCGATGCCGGTCAGGAGCGCATCCTGGTCACGCGCCTGGATGCCAAAAAGGCAGCCCGCACCTCGGAGCTCCTCGACAACGACATCGACCTGGGATATGTCCCGGACGCGCAGCTCGCCCTCGTGGGCGGCAAGCCCTCCCCCACCGGCAACGGACGCATCGTCGTCGCCTGCGCCGGCACGAGCGACTTGCCCGTCGCCGAAGAAGCCGCGTTGACGGCCGAGTTCTATGGCAACGAGGTCGACCGCCTCTACGACGTAGGCGTCGCCGGCCTGCACCGTCTGCTCGCGCATGCCGAGGAACTTGCCCAGGCACAGGTGGTCATCGCCATCGCCGGCATGGAAGGCGCGCTGGCGAGCGTTGTCGGCGGCCTGGCGAGCTGTCCGGTCATCGCCGTTCCCACCAGCGTGGGCTACGGCGCGAGCTTTGGTGGCGTAGCCGCGCTGCTCGCCATGCTCAACTCCTGCGCCAGCGGCGTTTCGGTCGTCAATATCGACAACGGCTTTGGTGCCGCCTACCAGGCAAGTCTTATCAATCATCTGGGCGCCGGCACACCTCGCGCCCGTTAAGGAGCATTTCATGTCTAACCATCAGCACACGCTTATCATCGACGGCACCTCGGGCATCAGCGGCGATATGACCGTCGCGGCCCTGCTCGACCTGGGCGCCAGCGAGGAACACCTGCGCGAACAGCTCGCCACGCTGCCGGTCGACGGCTTTGAGATTGCCGTTACGCGCGTAAACAAGCATGGCATCGACGCCTGCGACTTTGACGTTCAGCTGGCAGAGGAGCTCGAGAACCACGACCACGATATGGCCTGGCTCTACGGCAACGAAACAGCTGTCGAGCACACGCACGAGCACGAGCACGGGCATGAGCATGAGCATCACCATCATGATCATGGCGGGCACGAACACGAGCACTGCCATGAGCACGACCATGAGGGCCACGCCCATGAGCACGAAGATCATCACCACACCCACCACCATCACCACCGTTCTTTGGCGGATGTCGCCGCCATCATCGATGGCTCGCAGTTAAGCGATGGCGCCAAGCGCCGCGCGCTCGCCATCTTTACCGCGCTCGCCGCCGCCGAGGCCAAGGCCCACGGCAAAACGCCCGAGACCGTCATGTTCCACGAGGTAGGCGCCATCGACTCCATCGTCGACATCTGCTCGGTCGCCATCTGTCTCGATGACCTGGGTATTGAGAACATCGTGGTCGAGTCGCTCTCCGAGGGTCACGGCACCATCCACTGCGCCCACGGC
>CAJMJM010000014.1 GCA_905213725.1 Collinsella aerofaciens | reverse complement strand
CCGAGCGTCTTGGCGATCCAGTCAAAGTCACCGTCGCCGGTACCGTTGACCTTTGCGACCAGGCCTTCGAACAGCTTGGTCGTAACCTGGCCGAGCACCTTGGGTCCCACAATGTTAAAGATGACCGAGCACACGGCAAAGGCGACGGCGGCAAACACGGCAATCTTGTGCTGGCCGATATAGCCGAGCAGCTGCCTCATGGTGCCCTTAAAGTCCTTGGCCTTTTCGCCGCGGCGCATGCCACCCATGCGGCCCATGGGACCACGCTGGCGGGTGGGCTTGGGAATCTGAGTCTTGGTCTCGTCTGCCATTAGCGCTCGCCTCCTTCCATGACGGCTGCAATTTCTTTTTGGGTAAGCCCCAGCTCCTCGGCGGAAAGCTGCGACTGTGCGATCTCCAGGTACGCCGGGCAGCTGCGCAGCAGCTCCTCGTGCGTGCCGGTGCCCACTACGTGGCCGTCGTCGAGCACGATGATCTGGTCGGCGTGCATGATGGTCGCGATGCGCTGGGCTACGACCACGAGTGCGGCGTCGGTAACGTTTTTTGCCAGCTCCTCGCGCAGGCGCGCGTCGGTCTTGTAGTCGAGGGCGCTAAACGAGTCATCGAACACCACGACCTCGGGCTTTTTGGCCAATGCGCGGGCGATGGCCAGGCGTTGGCGCTGACCGCCCGAGACATTGGAGCCGCCCTGGCTGATGGGGGAGTCGTAGCCGCCCTCGCGCTCGGCGATAAAGTCTTCCGCCTGGGCGACGCGTGCTGCCTGGCGCATATCCTCGTCACTCACCATGTCGCCGGCAAACTTGAGGTTGCTCTCGACGGTACCCGAGAACAGACGACCCTGCTGCGGAATATAACCGATGCGGCGGCGCAGCTCGGAAAGGGTCATGTCGCGCACGTCGATGCCGTCGAGCGAAATGCTGCCGCCCGTGACGTCGTACAGGCGCGGAATCAGCTGCACGAGCGTGGACTTGCCCGAGCCCGTGGAACCAATGATGCCGAGCATCTGGCCGGCGTGCGTGGTGAAGTTTACGCCGCTAATGACGTCGGCGCGGGCATCGGGATACTGGAAGCTCACGTCACGGAAGGTGAGCTCGCCGCGCGGCGCGCTGGCAGCGGGCAGTTTGGGCGAGGCAGGGTCGTTGATGCTCGTGGGGCAGGTGATGACCTCATCTACGCGCTCGGCTGCGACCTCGGCACGGGGCAGGATGACCGAAACCATGGTGAGGATCATAAACGCCATGACGATCTGCATAGTGTAGGAGATGAACGCCATCATGTTGCCGACCTGCATCACGCCGTCGGACACGCCCTGCGCGCCAAACCAGACGATAAGCACGGTGATGCAGTTCATGACGAGCATCATGAGCGGCATCATGAAGCTCATGGCGCGGTTGGTGTAGAGCTGCGTGGTCATCAGGTCGAGCGAAGCCTTGTCAAAACGCTCGAGCTCATGCTCCTCACGGTTGAACGAGCGGATGGGCATAAGGCCGTCGAGCAGCTCGCGGGCGGTAAGGTTCACGCGGTCCACAAAGCTCTGCATCTTTTTGAACTTGGGCATGGTGAGGCCCATGAGCACGCCGACAACGGCCGAAACCGCGATGATGGCCACGGCGATGGTCCACTCCAGGCCGGTGTGGTTGGCCAGGACGCGCATGACGGCGACGATGCCCATGACGGGGGCCATCAGGCACATGCGGATAAACAGGGTTGCGGCCATCTGGATCTGCTGAATGTCGTTGGTGCAGCGGGTAATGAGCGAGGCCTGGCTAAACTTGCCCACTTCGGCCGGCGAGAAGTGCATAACCTTGTTGAAGGTCTCGCGACGCAGGTCGCGGGCGATGGAGCAGGCGGTGCGCGAAGCCACGGCACCGGTCAGGATGGTGGCGACGAGCGACACCAGGCACAGCCCAAACATAGTGGTCGCCATGCGGCTCAGGTAGGCGTTCTGCACATCGGCGGGGTCGATGCCCTGTGCCTTGTACTCGTCCTGTACATAGCTCACGGCGCGTTGGGTCACGATGGAGCCCGACATGGAACCCATTTTGTCCGCCATATCGTTGGCGCCCTCGATGAGTTTGCTCTGAGCGATATGTCCGCCTTCTTCGTCTAGGCGCAGGTGCTGCATGGTGAGCTTGCTGTTGTCGGCGTTGATCTGCTTTTGCATGCTCTGCGCCGCTGCGGCCTTCTGCTGCATCTCGGCGAGCTGCTCGGGCGTCATTGCCGCCATCTGCTCGGGGGTGGGCATGGCCTGAGCGCCGCTGTTGTCTTTCTCACCGGACGTGCCCATCATGTCGCCCATGGAGTCGGCATCGATGCCCTGGTTGAACGAAAGGACGACGGTCTCAGGCAGGCTCATGATGTCGGCAATCTTGCCGCCGTCGGCGCGCTCCTCCTCGGTGCCCTTGTACGTTCGAATGCCGTTTTTGTCAGCCTTGCTAAACACGGCCTCCACAGCCTTGGCGTCCTTGGAGCTCATGAAGAGTTCGAGGTCGTCGAGCGATTCGGCGCGAATGGTGTCGGGCACGGGCGAGGCGATGCCGCCTTGCTGCACGCCCACGTCGACGATGTCGCTCATATAGGTAGGCAGCGCCAGATCGGCGTTGCAGCTGATTACGATAAGTACGATAGCTGCGAACAGTGCCAGGATATGTTTTTTAAAGAGCTTGAGAATCCTCACTCGGCATCTCTCCTTTCTTGATTGCGGTCGATAATTTCGTTGGCACGTCTTAGAAGGCGCACCATCTCCTGGGTATCTGTTTCGCCGAGCTGCTCGAGGAAGGCCGCGGTGCGGTCCTCGAATTCCCGACGTTTGATTTCGAGATCCTGGAATCCCTTGTCGGTCACTATGACGTGTACGCGACGACGGTCAGTCTTTGAGTGCTCGCGCTCGACCCAGCCCTTGGCCTCGAGGGCGCGCAGAATATTGGCGATGCGGGCGCTCGAGACCCAGGCGCGATCAGCGAGTTCGCTCGGCGTGAGCGAGCCGCCGGCGAGCATGAGGGCGCGCATTACAGCCATCTCGCCACCGAGAGCTTTGTCCGCAAAGCGCGAAATGCGCTGATGCATGCTGCCAAACTCAGTTAAGAGCTGACGTCCAAGTTCACGGAAATCGGTATCTTCCACCGAAAACCCCTAACACTAGAAACTATTTTCGGTGAAAGATGATACCCTTGCACGCGCGCCCTATACGGTAGATTTTTGGGTCATGCCTAGAAAACTGCCTTTAGGCGACCTCCGTACACCGTCGATGCCAGCAAAGTTAGGGGCAGATCGTTAGGCATGGCCTAAAGCCTACTCAGAGGTACTTTACGCTGATAATTCTTGCATAACAGCTAGGGTGAACGTCGTACAAAGGCATTGCAAAAACCAAACAAATCGGTGAACGGTAGTTGTTCACGCTCTCATTTCCTGCGGCTTTGTAAAAAACGCCCTTATGATATAAAAAAAGAAACATATAACAGCCCAGATGGAGAGGGTCGCTATGTTATCCTTCTCAAACGGGTGAAATCTTGGGTTTTGGGTTGTAGTTCCAAGGTGGACAAACGTTTTTCCTGCACCAACGTGTGGTGAAGAACGGAAGAAGCCGGTAGTGCAAGCCGAACATTCAAGAATTCAATAAGCAGCGGTGTGAGAGAGCGCCGCATTACACGTAACTAGGAGCGTGGTTACACAATGCAGGAGGCATGGGAAGGCTTCAAGGAAGGTATCTGGACGGGAGAGGTTGACGTCCGAGACTTCATCCAGAAGAACTACACCCCCTACGAGGGCGATGAGTCGTTCCTCGTAGGTCCGACCGAGCGTACCAAGGAGCTGTGGGGCGAGGTTCTCGACCTGCTGCTTAAGGAGCGCGAGCAGGGTGGTGTCCTCGATATGGACACCAAGACCGTCACGGGTATCGTGAGCCACCCCGCTGGCTACATCGATAATGCCCATCGCGACAAGGAGACCATTGTTGGCCTCCAGACCGACAAGCCGCTCAAGCGCGCGCTGCACGTCAACGGTGGTATCCGCATCGCTTGCCAGGCTGCCAGCCAGCACGGCTACAAGGTCGACGAGAACGTTGTCGAGCGCTACACCTTCGAGCGCAAGACCCACAACGCTGGCGTCTTCGATGTCTACACCCCCGAGATGCGTGCTTGCCGCTCGGCTCACATCATCACCGGTCTGCCCGATGGCTATGGCCGCGGCCGCATCATCGGCGACTACCGTCGTGTCGCCCTGTACGGTGTCGACTACCTGATCAAGGACAAGGAGGCCCAGAAGGCTTCCACCCCGACGGTCATGACCGCCGACAACATCCGCGATCGCGAGGAGCTGCAGGAGCAGATCCGTGCCCTCGGTGAGCTCAAGATGATGGCCGAGACCTATGGTTTCGATATTTCCAACCCTGCTACCAACACGCAGGAGGCCATCCAGTGGATGTACTTCGCCTACCTCGCTGCCGTCAAGGAGCAGAACGGCGCCGCTATGTCCATCGGCCGTACCTCCACGTTCATCGACATCTACGCTGAGCGCGACCTTGCCAACGGTACCTTCACCGAGGAGCAGATCCAGGAGTTCGTGGATCACTTCATCATGAAGCTCCGCATGGTCAAGTTTGCCCGTACCCCCGAGTACCAGGCCCTGTTCACCGGCGACCCGCAGTGGGTCACCGAGTCCATCGGCGGCATGGGTGTTGACGGCCGTACGCTCGTTACCAAGATGAGCTACCGCTACCTGCACACGCTCGAGAACATGGGCACCAGCCCCGAGCCCAACATGACCGTTCTGTGGTCGACCCGTCTGCCCGAGAACTTCAAGAAGTTCTGCGCCAAGACTTCCGTCGCCAGCTCCTCGATCCAGTACGAGAACGACGACCTCATGCGCGTCTATCACGGCGACGACTACGGCATTGCCTGCTGCGTGTCCTCCATGCGCATCGGCAAGGAGATGCAGTTCTTCGGCGCTCGCGCCAACCTGGCCAAGTGCCTGCTGTACGCACTCAACGGCGGTGTTGACGAGGTCTCCAAGAAGCAGGTCGGCCCCAAGTATCGCGCCGTCGAGGGCGATACGCTCGATTACGACGACGTTGTGGCCAAGTACAACGACATGATGAAGTGGCTCGCTGGCGTGTACGTCAACTCGCTGAACATCATTCACTACATGCACGACAAGTATTGCTACGAGCGTATCCAGATGGCTCTGCACGACAAGCACGTGCACCGCTGGTTCGCTACGGGCATCGCTGGCCTTTCCGTCGTGGCTGACTCCCTGTCCGCCATCAAGTACGCCAAGGTCCACCCCGTCCGTGACGAGAACGGCATCATCGTCGACTTCGAGACCGAGGGCGAGTTCCCCAAGTACGGTAACGACGACGACCGCGTCGACCAGATCGCTCACGACGTTGTGCACCAGTTCATGGAGTACATCCGCATGAACGACACCTACCGCAACTCCGTGCCCACGACCTCGGTTCTGACCATTACCTCCAACGTCGTGTACGGTAAGAAGACCGGCTCCACGCCCGACGGCCGCAAGGCTGGCCAGCCGTTCGCCCCGGGTGCTAACCCCATGCACAAGCGCGATAGCCACGGTGCCATCGCTTCGCTGTCTTCGGTTTCCAAGCTCCCGTTCCGCGATGCTCAGGACGGCATCTCCAACACCTTCTCCATCATCCCGAGTGCGCTCGGCAAGGAGGATCAGGTGTTCTTTGGCGATATCGACCTTGATCAGCTGGGCGAGTAACTATTGTTAGTGCTATACTAACAATAACGATTACTGATTAGTGCGCCGGTTTCGGCCGGCGCCTATCGATCGAAGGAGACACATTATGAAGGTTTCTGAAGTTTCCGAGACTCAGGCCGATAACCTGGTCCACATGCTCGACGCTTACGCCGAGAAGGGTGGCCACCACCTGAACATCAACGTCTTCAACCGTGAGACGCTGCTCGACGCTCAGGCTCACCCCGAGAAGTATCCGCAGCTGACCATCCGCGTTTCCGGCTACGCCGTGAACTTCCACACGCTCACCAAGGAGCAGCAGGACGAGGTCATTGCGCGTACCTTCCACGACAAGTTCTAAAGGGACTCAACTCCCGCAGGATCGCCGGGGCTGTTTGGGCTATCTCCCAAAACGTCCTCGGACATGCAAAGAGGCTCGCTGCGCACTTCGTGCGGCGAGCCTCTTTGCGTCCTGCGGAATGTTTTGGGAGGTAGTCCAAACAGCCCCGGCTGGGGTCCTGTGTAGTCACCCTTTAGGCGGAACTCTCCTAATTATTTGGATGAGTCGTTTACTTACTTGTACTGTTACCGTCTTCCCGCTCTTATTGGGGTATGCTTTGTTCGTATGTAAACGTATGACATGTTGATGGGGGAGGGTGCTATGGCTCGCGAGGGCGCTCGTTCTAAGGATTCGGCTAAGCCTGGCATCAAGGAAGTTGCAGCGGTGGCGGGGGTTTCGCCTACTACGGTATCTCGCGTGCTTAATAATCGCGGCTATATTAGCCAAGAGACCCGCGATAAGGTCCATGCCGCGATGAAGCGCATCAACTATACGCCCAACGATATCGCCCGTGCCATGCTCAACGGTCGCCTGAATCTAATAGGTATGATAGTCCCCTATGTCAGCAGCCCGTTTCATGCCCAAGCGGTCCAAGCCGTTGAGCGTACCCTGGCCGAAAACGGTTTTAAGATGTTGCTGTGCAATAGCGCCAATCGACCTGATCTTGAGCGTTCTTATATCGATATGCTTCGGCGCAATATGGTTGATGGCGTCATCGTCAACTCGCTTAATATCGGTGCCGAGGCGTATGCCGAGATGGGCTTGAGTCTGGTTGGTATCGACTGCGACCTTGGCGAAGCCTCTGTTCAGATTGCGAGCGACAGCTATAGCATCGGCGAACTTGCCACGCGTCGCCTGTTCGATGACGGATGTTCACGCATCCTGTGCCTGCGCAGCAATAGCCGCATGCGCATGCCCGCCAATAAGCGTACCGATGCCTACCTCGATGTTGTTGAGCAGGCCGGTTTGCCCGCGCTTGTCCGTGAGGTTGAGTTCGTTAAGCCCGACGACGAAAAGAGCGCGGTCGTTGCGAAGATCCTCGATGAGAACCCCGATATTGACGGCATCTTTGCGGGAGACGACACGATGGCGGCTATCTGTCTTAACGTGATGAAGCAGCGCGGCTTGAGCGCTCCGGGCGATATTAAGGTCGTGGGCGCGGATGGTGCCCGCCGCACTATGACGTTTATGCCTGACTTAACAACCGTACGCCAAGATATCGATCGCATCGGAGAGCTCGCGGCGCAATCCATCATTGCTCTTATTAACGGCGAAAAGCCCGAATCGAATATCAAGCTCCCCGTTGAACTCATTGAGGGTAAAACCGCGTAGTTCATCCCGTGCCAAAAGAATTCCTCAAACACCTCTGATGACCGTTCGCCGGCATATGTCAACCGTTTGCCGACGACTGGAACTGCGAAAAGACGTATTGGTGTGAAAACGTTTTACATATGAAAACGATTGACATATCTTGCAGTTGTACCGAGTTAGTATCTCGTGAGAAAGGAAGTCTCGGATGCACAAGGTGTATTACCAGCCTGAGGGAATTTGGGTAGGCGACATCATGCCGTACGGCGAGGACGGCACGTTCTATCTCTATCATCAGCGTGACACGCGAAACCCCGGACCTTTCGGAGAGCCGTTCGGCTGGGCACTCGCGACAACCAAGGACTTCGTCAATTACAAAGACTTTGGCGAGAGCCTTGAGCGTGGCGGCGACGAGGAAGTCGACCAGTATGTTTATGCCGGCACGGTGTTTAAGGTGGGCGACAAGTACCATGCGCTCTACACTGGTTGCAATCGCGATAAGGTCAAGGCACGCTTGATGAAGCAGGTTCTTCTTCACGCAACGAGTGACGACGCCGTCAAGTGGGAGAAGAACATCGCCGAGACGCTGCTTCCGCCCCAGGAGGGTTACGATGACCGCAACTGGCGCGATCCCTTTGTGCTTTGGGATGAGGAGAACGAAGAGTACATGCTCATCCTCGGCACGCGTGTGGGCGAGGACAAGCGTCTGATGACCGGTCGTCTGGTCAAGTTCACCTCCAAGGACCTGGATACCTGGGAGTTCCAGGGCGACTGGTGGAATCCGGGCCTGTACACCATGTTCGAGATGCCTGATCTCTTTAAGATGGGCGACTGGTGGTATCTGGTGTTCTCCGAGTACAGTGATGGCAACAAGACCCGTTACCGCATGTCTCGCTCTATCAACGGTCCTTGGATCACTCCTGCGGACGATTCCTTCGATGGCCGCGCGTACTATGCCGCGCGTACCGCATTCGATGGCGAGCGCCGCGTTCTCTTTGGTTGGGTTCCTACGCGTGACGAGGGCGGCGACCCCAGCTCTTACCTGTGGGGTGGCACCTTTATGCCCCTCGAGATCGTTCAGCGTGCCGACGGAACGCTCGGCACCAAGCTTCCTGACAGCATGCTTGGCGCCTTTGGCGAGGCTAAGGCAGTCGAGGCCTTTGAGCTCTCCTGCGAGTCGGGCAAGGTCGAGCAGGTGCTCGCCGCGGATGCCGGTTCCACCTATATGCTCGATGCCGACATCGAGCTCGCCGGTGACGCTGCCGGCTTCTCGGTGAAGCTTGCCGAGGACGCCGAGTCCGGTCTTGCCTATGAGTTCCGCGCCAACCTGCGTGAGGGCAAGCTCGAGTTTACGGCGGCCCCCCAGTATCCGTGGTTCCAGGTCAACAACATGGGCCTCGAGCGTCCGTTGTTCTTTAAGGGCGAGGGCACTCATCATGTGCGCCTGGTCGTTGACGACGATATCGCGACCATCTTTGTCGATGATGTTGCGCTTAACGCGCGCTTCTGCAATAAGCAGGGCCAGGGTGTGGCACTGACGGTCACCGACGGTACGCTCAAGTGCGCAAATGCAACGATCGCGTCTCTGTAATGGCATCAAAACGTTTTATGATTTCGTAAGGGAATGGAGAGGAACATGGACTACAAAGTAGTGTCTCAGCAAGTCGTCGATAACGTCGGCGGTCTGGAGAACATCGAGGGCGCCACGCATTGCGTTACGCGTCTGCGTCTGGTGCTCAAGGATACGAGCAAGTACAACAAGGCCGAGCTCGAGAACATCGATGGCGTCAAGGGCGTGCTGTACAACAGCGGCCAGCTCATGATCATCTTCGGTATCGGTACAGTGAACTATGACTACGTTGAGTTTATGGCTCTGACGTGCGTTTTGGAGATCAGCGCTTCCGAGGTCAAGGGCGCCGAGGCGGACAAGAAGGGCAAGTTCTTCTCGGTCCTCAAGGTATTCTCGGATATCTTTATCCCCATCATTCCCGCTTTCGTCGGCGCTGCTATCATCATCGGCCTTAAGTCGCTGATCGTTGCCAACGGCCTCTTTGGCATGGAGGGCAGCCTTGCCGATCACAGCGAGTTCCTCAAGAACCTCGCAAGCTTCTTTGCCATTATCGCCACCACGTTTGACTACCTGCCTGTCCTGGTTATGTACAGCGCGGTGAAGCGTTTTGGCGGTAACCCGATTCTGGGCATCCTCGTCGGTATCGTCATGGTTCACCCGAGCCTTATGAACCGCAACACGTTCGTTATGGACCCGACGGGTGCTGAGTACTGGAACTTTGGTCCGCTCTCCATTCCCATGGTTGCTTTCCAGGGTGGCGTGTTCCCTGCAATCCTGACTGCCTGGTTTATGGCCAAGGTCGAAAAGATTGCCCAGAAGTACATCCCCGAGGTCGTTTCGTTCGTCTTTGTCCCGACCGTTACCCTGATTCTTGCTAACGTCGCCCTGTTCACCGTGTTCGGCCCGCTCGGCAACCTGATCGGCGACGTCCTCGCCGGCGTAATCGATATCCTGTACAACAGGATGGGCGTCTTTGGTGCCTTTGTCTTCGCCGCGTTCCTGCAGCCGCTTGTCGTTACCGGTACGCATCAGTTCATCCAGGGTATCGAGGCAAACCTCGTTGCCACGACTGGCTTCAACTACATCCAGGCCATCTGGTCGGTTTCCATCATCGCCCAGGGCGGCGGCGCCATCGGCATGTACCTCATTCACAAGAAGCATTCCAAAGAGCGCAACATCTGCATGTCGTCCTTTATCCCGACGCTGGTCGGTATCTCCGAGCCCGCAATCTTTGCTGCAAACATGCGCTACTCGATCATCCCGTTCATCTGCGCTTGCATCGGTGCAGGCTGCGGCGGTGCCTTCGTGAAGCTCTTTGAGGTGCGCGCCATCGGTCAGGGTCTGACCGGCGTGCTTGGCCTGCTCATCGTCACGCCCGAGACGCTCGTGTGGTATGTGGCTGGCAATCTCATCGCCTTCATCGTGCCGATCGTCTTGATCTTTGCCTACAACAAGGCAAAGGGCGTGCCGACCACCGATGAAGAGGGCGCTGGCGCTGGCTTCGACGTTAGCTTCTAGTTGAGCCGTTCAGCGTAATGTGCGGATAAGTCCATTTGGGGAAGGGCGTTCGGCTCGTGCGAGTCGAGCGTCCTTTCCCATAGACGAGAAAGTCAACGGCGATGTTTAATCAAAAAAATAAGGTGACACGCGCGGACTATGAGCAGTGGCGTGCCGGACAGGATGAGACGGCGGCTCGCATCGCATCCGACCCCGATAGGCTTTTGTTCCATGTGGAGCCTGAGCTTGGCTGGCTCAACGACCCCAATGGTTTGGTTCAGATTGGTGATACGTATCACATCTATCATCAATACGATCCGTTCGATGCTGCGCATGGCGGTCCAGTGCTTTGGAACCATCTGACGACAAAGGATTTTGTGACGTACGAGAATCACGGCCCCGTGCTGTTCCCCGATTCCGATTTGGATTCGAGTGGAGCGTATTCTGGTTCTGCCTTTGTACGTGATGGCAAGATTCACTACTTCTATACCGGCAACGTTAAGCATTTTGACCGTGATGATTACGACTACGTGTTGACGGGCCGTGAGCAAAACCAAATTCATATGGTTGCCGAGAATCCCGACGAATTGGGCGAGAAGCGCATAGCTGTTGGGCCGGTCGATTACCCCGACGATATCGGTACGCACGTGCGCGACCCCAAGATCCTTGAACACGACGGTATCTACTACATGGTTCTCGGCGCTCGTACGAAAGACGATCGCGGGTGCGTGCTTGTCTATACCTCGCGTGATCTAGAGGACTGGGGCTATGCGACGCGCATTGAGCTGGGCGAGAAGTTTGGCTTTATGTGGGAGTGTCCTGATCTGTTTGAGCTCGATGGCGAGCTTATTCTCGTTTGCTGTCCGCAGGGCGTGCCCGCCGATGGCTGGCGTTACCGCAATCCGCATCAGTGCGTGTGGTTCTCCATCGAGGCCGATTGGGGGGCGCCGAGCTTTAAGATCGTCGGCCAGGGCATGCCTCCGATGGTTGATGCCGGTTTTGATTTCTATGCCCCGCAGTCCTTTGAGGACGCTGCGGGTCGGCGTTTGATGATCGGATGGTCGGGTTGCCCCGATGCGACGACAGAAAGCCCGACGGTGGCGCGCGGGTGGCAGTGCGCGCTGACGGTGCCGAGAGAGCTGAGCATGCGCGGCGGCAAGCTCTGCCAGTGGCCGGCGCACGAGATTGAGAGGATGCGCGGCGATTGCGTTCGTGCTGTAGGCGGTGAGACCGTTGAGGAGCCGGGACGCCTGTTTGATGTCGTGGTTTCCTGCGAGGGAGCCAAGATGATCGAGCTCGAAATCCGCAAGGGTGTCTTTGTGCGTTATACGGACGGGATGCTTACCCTCGACATGGGTGACGAAGGCTATGGGCGCGACCAGAGGTCGATCGAGCTCAGCGAGCTTCGCGACCTGCGCGTGCTTTCGGACACTACGATGGTCGAGATTTTTGCAAATGGCGGCGAGGCGGCACTTACGAGCCGTACCTATTCGCCGGCGGTTCCGGCGATGGAGCTGCACGCCGAGGGTGCGGCATCGATGAATTTCTACCGCCTCGTGCATTAACCGTGCGTGGAGCACGATTGGATTTGCTGGACGGAATGTGTCGCAGTTGTCGCGGTCAACTACCGCTTACCGCATATAGCGACCGTTTGCGGAATAAGTAACCCTCCTTAATAAGCCGTGTGGAATCCTAGATAAGCACGGAGTTTTCCAGGGAGACGCTGTCCTTTGTTGTGTGCAAGGGGCGGCGTCTCTTTGGCGCTTGGACGCCGTTGTGCAACAGTGCGGCGGCGCGTGCCATGTATTGAAAAGCCAATGTCGAGATGGGTCGTGATAATAATGGGCAAGTACGTAATCGTGGTTGAGGCTGGGTCGGATGTGACGCCGGAGCTCTGCGAGCGCTACGGCATCGTGCGCGTGCCCATGCATGTCACGATTGGTGACGAGACCGTCGAGGACGGCTCGATCGATCCGCTCGAGATTTATTCGCGCTGCAATGAGTTTGGCGTGATGCCCAAGACCAGTGGCTGCGCGCCTGCGGATTTTGCTCACGTGTACGACCGCATTCACGCTGAGCAGCCCGACGCGACTATTTTGCATCTTGCATATTCCGAGGCCACGACCTGTTCGCATCAGTCCTCAAAGATTGCGGCCCAGGGGCGCGACTACGTGTTCTCCATGGACACGCGCTTTGTCTCGGTAGGCCAGTCGCTTGTTGTCGTCGAGACCGCCAAATACATCGAGGCTCACCCCGATGCCACCGTCGACGAGATCTTCGCCTTCGCGAACTCCGTCATGGACCGCGTGCTGTTGGGCTTTGTCCCAACCGATCTCGCCTTCCTTAAGGCCGGCGGTCGTTTGTCCAACGTGGCATTCCTCGGTGCCCATCTGCTCAAGATTAAGCCCTGCATTGAGGTGGCGGGTGGTAAGTTCGTGGCGACCAAGAAGTTCCGCGGTTCTATGCTTAAGTGCGCCCGTGCCTTTATTGACCACATGGTTGCGAAGGGCGAGATCGACTACTCGCATATTGGCCTGGCGTATTCGGTAGGTCTTTCCGAGGAGCTGCGCGACGACATGGAGGTCTATGCGCACGACCTGGGCTTTAAGGACATTACCTGGACTCAGGTCGGCGGCGTCATCTCGAGCCATTGCGGCCCGACCGCCTTCGGCGCGGTGCTTACGCTTAAGGCGTAAGGCCTGGCGTCTATCGATATCTATTGCCTCGGCGGCGAGTGGGGTGTGACAACCTTCCCGCCGCTTTTGTGTGGGGCCAAATAGAACAACCCAATTGACCACTAAACCGTTTCACCATCATGCGTATGGGCTAGAATGGCTCAGGCATTTATGAAACTTAAACCAATGAGAGGCAAGGTAGCGTGAATGGCTGAGATGACGCGCGAGGGTGTGGACGCTCGTCCCGAGGACTCCGCGTTTGCCCTGGGCCGCGTACATTCGATTGAAACGATGGGTACGGTCGACGGACCCGGCATCCGCTTTGTGGTGTTTGTCCAGGGCTGTCCCATGCGCTGCGCGTATTGCCACAATCCCGATACCTGGTCGGTCAACGGCGGCACGATGGTGACCGTCGAACACCTCATGGATGAGTTCCAGAGTAACCATGAGTTTTACCGCAGCGGCGGCATTACCGTTTCGGGCGGCGAGCCGCTCCTGCAGCCCGAGTTTTTGGCCGACCTGTTTCGTGCAATGCACAACAACCCCGATGGCCGTGTACATACCTGCCTAGATAGCTGTGGCTATGCATTTGACCCCAACCACCCCGAGAAGTTCGATGCCGTGCTCAACGAGACCGACATGGTACTGCTCGATATTAAGCATGCCGACCCGGTCGAGCATAAAAAGCTGACCGGTTGCGATCCCGCACGCATTCTGGCGTTTGGTGATGAGCTTGCGCGTCGCAAGATTAAGGTCGTTATCCGCCACGTGGTGGTGCCGGGCATTACCGACACGGTGGAGGAGTGCGAGAACCTCGGTCGCCTCATCGCTCCATGGCACAACGTGGTGGGCCTGGAAATGCTGCCGTATCACACGATGGGTGTCGTCAAGTACGAGCAACTGGGCATTCCCTATAAGCTCGAGGGCGTGCCCCAGATGGATACCGCTCGCATGCCCGAGCTGCGCAATGCCGTTATGATCGGCATGAAAAAGCGCCGTGCGGAGCTCAAAAACGCTATCGGATAGCATGCCATTTTCGTTCCCCAAGGGCACTCATTGGGGACAGACTTAAATGAGTGCCCCTGGGCACCTAGTTGATTGCTAAAGAGCCCCGTCCTAAAAAGACTGCTCTCTGGGTTGCGGTGAGATGCGCAACAGAATCGTGCCATTTGGATAAATACGCTTGTGGTTTCTTTAAAGACACCTTAAACGCCGCTGAATATCTTTGGAAAGAATTGCCTGCTCGGTATCATGCTGCTCGTATATAAACGGTGGCAGTCAGGAGACCACGTGCGAAACATCGCATCGCGGGACGAGTATGTGCCGCAGCATGGCAGCAGATATAAGACGAAGGGCACGTCTTCGCGTGGCCTTGCCGGCGCTCGCATCCGCGTGAGGAAGATTGCCGCTATTGGGATGCTAACGTCGGCGGTTATTATCCTCGGAATTACCGTTAAAACCTACGCCTCGGAGCGAACGGGGCGCCCAGATGCGTCAACGGTACAGCTGCAAAACGAGAAGGTTTCAAAGTCCAAAGCGTCGGCAGATCAAGCTCTGTCGACGGCAGATCTCAAGACGAGACTTTCGAAGGCGAACTTCAACGATATCCCTTCGGGTGATACCGTTCGGACCTTCTCGTTGGTGGATAACAAGACTCCTGCCTTGGAGGATGAGAGCCTTGCCTCGCTCCAGGATGCCCTGTGTCGGGCGCAGGAACTGGGCGACGTGGGTGTAGTGTTCTACGACCTATCGAGTGGTAGGGGCGTGACGTATAACGCCGATGTTGAGGTGTATGGAGCGAGCAGTTATAAGGCGCTGTATGCACTCTATATTTGCGAGATGTTGGTCGAATCGGGGCAGGTGTCGCTCGATTGGCCTTTAGCCACGTATGGTGGTTACAGCATGGGCTGGCAGACGGTGCGCGACCTTATCGAGAATGCCGTCGTCAACTCAGACAACGATTCGTTTATCGCGTTACGCGCGGCGTTTGACCATGATGGCTATGAGGATTGGATTGCCAATCTGGGCGTTGATGACGAAACGGCACTGAATCCGATGAGTGATTTTCCGACCTACTGCCCGCGCACTTCTGCGAGGTTATGGCGCGAGATGAGCGAGTATCTGAGCATGGATACCGAGACTTCACAGTGGTTGTCGGGCCTTCTGGCATCAACATCGCGCTCGTTTATTTGCGATGACATTGCGGACGAGCAGGTTTTGGTGCGCAACAAGGCAGGCTGGATTAGCGAGGATGGTTACTATTCGACATGCGATGCGGGCCTCATCGACATCGATGGCCGTACCTATGTCATGAGCGTCATGACATCGATGCCATGGAGTGACCGTTCGAGCGAGGTTACGGCCGCGATTGCAAAGGCTCTGTTTGATACGCGAGCTGCACTGGCTTAGCGTGTTCGTTTGGCGAGGTCAAACAAAATGCTGGTACCATACCTTGGTTGAGAATTTCGTATAGGTTTGGGGAATGGTATGGCTACCATCGCGATTATCGGTGCGCTCGAAAAAGAGATCATGCAGATTAAGGAAGAGCTGAGCGACGTTTGCGAGGCACGGGAGGCGGGCTTGACCGTTGTGAGCGGTGAGCTCGACGGCCTGACAGTTGTCGCCACAACGGCGGGCATGGGCACGGTGAACGCCGCCGCTGCAACACAGCACCTCATTAGCAAGTATGCTCCGCAGGCTGTTGTGTTTTCGGGCATTGCGGGCGGTTTGAACCCCAAGCTCCATATCGACGACGTGGTCATTGGCAAACGCCTACGCTATCTGGATACCGATACCGCGCTTATCGCCGAGTCCGCACCGGGGCTCGAGGAGTTTGGCTCGACGCCCGCGCTGGGCGATATTGCCGCCGCCGAGCTTGCAGAGCGTGGGTTTGTTGACGCTTCGAAAAATGCAGTCGCATCGAACGAGGGCACCAAGCAGTTCCTGGTCGGCACGATTGCCACGGGTAACCGCTTTGTGACGGGCGCCACCATGCGCAACGACGCTATCGAGGCGACGCATGCCGATTGTGTCGGCATGGAGGGCGCGGCAATTGCCCATGTCGCAACCAAAAATGGTGTCGATTGCCTGGTGTTGCGCGCTATCAGCGATAATTGTGACGAGGCGTACGATGCAATTTGCGAGCGCGAGTTCGATCTGTTCGAGTACGCGCGTGTCGCAAGTGACATCACGCTCGATATCGTCCGCCGCATTGCCGCTGCGCAATAGCGCGTCTATTTGTAAGAACCTACGACCAAGGAGTGTCCATGGCCGATTCCATTAACTATCAGCTTGCCAAGTTCGTCGCCAGCTACGGCAAGGTTTCGCAGATTCCCGAGTCAACCTGTCCCG
Source organism: Collinsella aerofaciens (assembly GCA_905213725.1). Lineage (GTDB taxonomy): Bacteria > Actinomycetota > Coriobacteriia > Coriobacteriales > Coriobacteriaceae > Collinsella > Collinsella aerofaciens_BZ. The sequence goes on along the minus strand of CAJMJM010000014.1, from coordinate 9,387 downwards.
AGGTGAGCTTCGTCGGCCGCTCCAACGTGGGCAAGTCGTCGATTATGAACAAACTCTTTGGCCGCAAGAACCTGGTCAAGGTTTCCAGCACGCCGGGCAAGACGAGCAACATCAACTTCTTTGAGGCCGACGACGTGCATTTCGTGGACCTGCCGGGTTACGGTTTCGCCCGTCGTTCCAAGGCCGAGCGCGACCGTTGGGCCGAGCTCATTGGCGATTTCTTTGACTCCGAGCGCAGCTTTAACTTGGTCGTCTCTCTGGTGGATATCCGCCACGACCCCAGCAAGCTCGATCATGACATGATCGACTACCTGCAGGGCAACGAGTTCAACTTTATCGTCTGCCTCACCAAGGCCGACAAGCTCAGCCGCACCCAGCAGGCCCGCCAGGCAGCGGCCATCAAAAAGCAACTCAACGTTCCGGCCGAGAACGTGATCATCACAAGCTCCCAGACCGGCACCGGCATCGACGAACTCAAGCGCCGCATTGCCGAGGCCTGCCTCTAGTAAGGGCTCTTGGCAGGCAATAGTTTGCATCTATCTATATCACCCCAGTGATAGTTATTGGTACACTATCGCTGGGGTGATATTTTTGTTTGGAGGTCGATATGGAGCTTTGGCACGGGTCGGAGGTTGTTGTCGAGCATCCGTCGTTGGATAAATGCAGACAATTCAATGACTATGGGTGTGGGTTTTATTGCACGCCACATGAGGAAATGGCAATGGAGTGGGCATGCCGGACCGAGTCCGATGGTATCGCGAATCGATACGAGCTCGATATGGATGGTCTCGCGGTCTTGGACTTGGAGTCCGGGGAGTTTTCAATTCTCAATTGGCTTGCGATTTTGGCTAACAATAGGGAGTTCAATGTTTCGACACCGCTGGCGCGCGAAGGACTTCGCTATCTGCTGGATAACTGCCTGATTGATATTTCTCCCTATGACGTAATTCGAGGTTATCGCGCCGACGATTCCTACTTTTCGTTTGCAAGACAGTTCGTTAACGGCATGATCTCGCTTAGGCAACTGCAACTCATTATGCGTTTGGGCGATTTGGGCATCCAATACGCTCTTATGAGTGAGCGTGCGTTTTCAGCAATCAGATTCCGCGAATGGAGGCAGGCGTTGGGATCTGAGTATTATCCCAAGCGCTTTAAGCGAGAGCAGAACGCGCGGCGCAAGTACCTGGAAACTGTGAATGGATTCGACTCTGAGGGTGTCTACATTAGGGATTTAATGACAGGGAGGATTGATTTAAATGATCCAAGAGTTAACGGATTGTGGGCCGAGTAGGACATACCCCGTCTACTACCTCGAGGATGCAATGAACAACCTCGGCGACTGCTTCGACTATGCCGTGAACGACTATGGAGCGGAAGGGTCCGAGGTCGCTGAACTCTTTTGCCTGAGCGGCGTAGCCCGTGAGTTTGAGCGTGGCAACGCATGGGTCGTATCGGGAAAATCGGGCGTTGAGCTATTCGCGCTTATCGCCGAAAGGTCGGGCTACCAATCAAGGCCGATGCCAAATCGAACCTACCGATTCGAAAAGACACCGGAATATTGGACAGGCTGGATATTGGCATACCTTCAGTGGCGCCTAGGAGAGTCTTTCGAAGACCTGCTGCATGTCGTTCCGTTTGACGCACTGCGCAGTCTGTACTATCCCTGGCACGAAGCCTCGGAGGAACGCGTGGCTCGCCTCGTCTGCGATATGGCGAAAAAAGCGTCCAGGCAAACCAAACTTGCGTTAGCAAGAAAGAAGCTTAAGAAAACCCAACAAGACCTAGCATACGAATCGGGTGTGTCACTCCGCTCAATCCAAATGTACGAGCAGCGCCAGAGAAACATCAATGAAGCTTCGGTAACAAGCGTAAGAGCCATAGCAAAAGCCCTCCACTGCAACATCGAAGATCTCCTAGAGCCAGTCTTCGAATACAAAGAAACAAGCGCCGCCTAAAGGGGATTCTGGCCACTGATTGCTCAACTTGTGGTTCACCAAGGGCAATTTGAGCAGCGAAGCCGGCTGTCTCGTTGGAGCGTGCAGGCCTTGTTGATATTTAAATCCGCTTTCATATTGAAATGCCCCGCCAAGCTAAAGTGCTCGGCGGGGCAATTTTCGATTGACGATGCTGCCAGGGGTTGAGTTTTAATATATCGCGAGTAAGAGGCGTCTGAATTTAGTAATCAAAGAAAATTATTCAATTCGAGCGCTTAGCCAGTACTCTCCATTCGAAGCTACGATTGCATACGTAATTCCATTTTTGACAGTTGGCGTATCTACGCAGGCAGCACCAACTTCCTTGGCGTCTGAAAACGAAAGTGTTGGATCGATTGCTTGTATAGTTGCCAATGCTGTCGCCGCGGCATAGTCGGAGTTTTCGAAGTACATGACTATGTTTTTGAAGCAGTTTTCGGATCCAAGATAGCTGAGTAGCACCGGGTTACTCGAGTCCGAAAAGAAGCCTCCAATACCGGCAATCTTTGAACCGTTTTTGATCTGAAGTTCGAGCCCCATGCCGCTATCGTCTAGTTCGTAATCCGCATTCATGCTGCTGCAATTGGGGATATCGGAGAATTCCTCGTTAAGTCGATCAATAAAGCCTTTTGGGGAAATTGAAAACTTTCCGTCGCCAAGAAAAGATGTGATTTCCTTCTCGTTGCGGGTGTCAACGACCTCTCCGCATCTCTCGCATTCTCGTATTTCCTTCGAAGTGGCATCTACGTAGTCGACTTCTTTGGTCCACGAGCCCGGTTGGTGTCCGAGTGGCTCCCCTTTCGTTTCGCCGCAACGCTGACAGGTCTTCGGTGTCGTACAAGTTGCTTCTTCCCATTCGTGCCCGAGAGGTTCTCCCTCGGTTTTGCCGCAACTTTTGCATACACGGGGGCTGGTGCAGGTTGCATTGGCCCATAGCTTGTGGCTACAAAACAATTGAGGAAACAGCATGGGCAAACTGAAGATGATGACAACTGCCACGGCAGCTGCGATTGCCGCTCGTTTTTTATTGCCTAATTTATGAATGGCCCGCGTTAGAAGTGAGTCGTTTTCTTCATTTTTGCGTGCGCCGTCATCTTCGTTTGATGGCGGAATTTCAGAGGAGGAGGTGCCGCTAGCACCATCAGAAAACTGCTCGGCTTTGAAATCCGGCTTCCGCTCGTCGGACTCGCTGAGTGCCTTTTCCTCGTCGGGCTCCTTCATCTCGTCATTCATGTTTATCGAGGCTCCTTCCTAGCTATGAATCTGCGATGGGCATTTTTGATAAGCGGAATGGCTGGTGACATAAATATATCCCAGTTTGGGATATATCAAAATGGAATATAGCGTAAACGGCATGAACGTTGATGCTAACAGGACATGCGGAAAATGCCTTTCCCAGATTCGTCGGGAGCAAGGTATCACTCAGGTTGAACTCGCAAAGAAACTGGGGGTACCTCAATCGTTCATCTCAAAGGTCGAGACCGGGGAACGCAGCCTTAGGGTTTATGAGCAGTTTGTCTATGCGGACGCACTCGGAATTACTGTTGAGACGCTAGTACGTAAACTTGGGGCTGTTTTGAGTAGCGAAGATAATTAGATGACGTCACGTATCGATCATCAATTAGAAATTAAAACAGAGCTATAAGGCGAATGAGATGCTGGGAAGTGCGCCTTTATCAAATAGAAGCCAAAAAATCAGCCCAGCGACTTTCCAGAGCGTAGGTTCCTGTAGCCGCCGCCAGCGAAGTTAACGTAGGGGAGGCCAGGGGCTTTGCCCCCAAATCTTTCCGTATCGTGAAGGGTTCTTTGTCCGCTGCTCCGAAGGAACGCAAGATTAAATCAGCGAATGCGATATCCTGTCGAGGCTGCGCAGGCCCCCTTGGGGCTTCCCCTGAAAACAATCCGCAGATCGAATTGCCCCGTCGCGCGAAGCGCACGACGGGGCAATTCATGATCGAGGACGTTTTCAGGGGAAGCCCCAAGGGGGCCGGTGAGAGCAATGAGGCAGGACGCTACAGGTATTCGATCTGGGCGCCCTCGGTGTCGCACGTTAGAATATGCGTATCACACTTAGGGAACTGCTCACGCAGCTTGACCTGCAGGAACTTTGCCACGATGGTGTCATCAGTCACGGCCATGAGGGTCGAGCCCGAGCCGCTGATCCAGATGGTCTTAGCGCCGCCGTTAAGGCAGGTGTCGCGCACGGCGTTGTAGTCGGGAATCAGACGGCGACGATAGGGTTCTTGAATGCGGTCGTCATTGGCAGCGGCAATCAGGTCCAGGTCACCAGTCTCCAAGCCGCGCGTCATGCCGGCGATGCGGCCCATCTGCCACACAGCGGTGGAGAGTGGAATCTCCTGCGGCACAACCTTGCGTGCCTCGCTCGTATGCACCTCGTAAGGTGGAATCACGGTAATAAAACGCAAGCGATCGCTCACCTCGTAGCGCAGGCACTGGGGGAGCGAATCGGTCGGCGTAAAGGAGCAGACGGCGCCACCCAGGATAGCGGGGGCGACGTTATCGGGATGGCCCTCGACCTCGGTGGCAATGCGGACGAGCTCGGCGCGGTCGACGGTGTGGCCCGTCAACGCGGCGGCTGCCATAATGCCGGCGACGACGCAGGTGGAGCTGGAGCCCAGACCGCGGGCGACGGGAACGTCAGTCTGAATGTCGATGGCGACGGGGAAGGCCGGCTCGCCCCATGCGGCCAGTGCATCCACAAAGCTCACGTAGACTAGGTTGTTCTCGTTTTGGAACTCCTCGGGGCAACCTGTGATGATGAGCTCGTAGGCGCGCTCGAAGGTAAAGTGCGAGTAAAGGCTGACGGCCATGCCGAGGGTGTCGTAGCCGATGCCTAGGTTGGCGCTGGTTGCTGGGACGGTGATCTTGATCATGTGAGTCCTCCTGGCGTGCCTGGCTGTTTAGTTCGCTGCTCGGGCAGTCCTGCGCAAGACGGAAAGCACATTAAGTGCTTTCCTTTGCGTGCGGAACTCGCGACAAACTAAACAGCCAGGCACGCTGTGCGCGTTCGTCATCATCCCCGGGGTTATCTGATGAAAGAAGGTGCGCCGGCTTTCGCCGGCGCTTAATAAGGGGTTTAGTTGGTAGCCATCTTTTTTGCAGCCTGCTCGACGTAGCTTGCCATCTCATCGACGTCGCAGACGTCTTCGAAGCGGACGGGCTTGGACTCGAGCTCGGCGAGTTGGATCGGGGCAACCGTGTTGGTTGCCTGCTCGAGCACGCGCATAGCCTCAAAGTCGTCTTCGGGAACGTCGAGCCCCAGGGCATCGCAGCAGGCGCGCGGGAACTTGTAGGGGCTGGCGGTCGAAAGTAGCACGCGGGCCTTGGCGCCCTCGGCGGGAGCGACCTTTTCAAAGACGTGATAGCCGCAAGCGGTGTGCGGGTCGATTACGTAGCCGTTCGCATCCCAGCAGCTCTTGATGGCAGCACGGACTTCGTCCTCGCTGGCCCAGCCGCAGCCAAAGACGCTCTGAATCTTAGCCAGCAGCTCGGCGGGAACCTCGTAGCGGCCGGTCTGGGCAAGCTGCTCCATAAGGCCGGCAACGAGCTCGCAGTCGCCGTCGGACAGGAAGTACAGCATGCGCTCCAGATTGGAGCTGATGAGGATGTCCATCGACGGCGAGATAGTCGTGAAGAACGGACGGTTGCGGTCGTAGACGCCGGTGGTCAGGAAGTCGGCCAGCACGTTGTTCTTGTCGCTCGCGACGATGAGCTTGGCGACGGGCAGACCCATGCGCTTGGCGTAGTAGCCGGCCAGGATATCGCCAAAGTTACCGGTCGGCACGCAGAACTCCACGGCGTCGCCGGCCTCGATGGCGCCGGCGCGCAGCAGCTGCGCATAGGCGGCAAAGTAGTAGACGACCTGCGGTACCAGGCGACCGACATTGATGGAGTTGGCGCTCGAAAGCACCGTGCCGGCGGCCTCAAGACGCTCGGCAAGCTCCTTATCGGCAAAGATGCGCTTGACGGCACTCTGGGCATCGTCGAAGTTGCCGCGGATGCCGCAGACGGCGACGTTATCGCCCTCCTGTGTGGACATCTGCAGGTTCTGGACGCGACTGACCTTGCCTTCGGGATAAAAGACGGTGATGCCCGTGCCCGGAGCGTCGGCAAAACCGGCGAGTGCGGCCTTGCCGGTGTCGCCGGACGTGGCGGTGACGATCATGATGCGCTCGGCGCTGCCGTCCTTGGCGGAAGTGCGGGCCATCAAGCGGGGGAGCATCTGCAGAGCGACGTCCTTAAAGGCACTCGTGGGGCCGCCAAAGAGCTCCATCACATAGGTCTGAGGGGCGTCAGCGCCCGGCGCAGCGTCGAGGTTGACGAGCGGCGTAACCTCTTCACTCGCGAACGTGCCGCGGTATGCCTCGTCGACACACGCCGAAATTTCTTCGGCCGTGTAATCATTCAGTAACATTCCCAACACATCTTGAGCGATTTCAAAGTACGATTTAGCTGCAAGCGAGCTGATATCGACCTGCTGGGTGCCGAGCTCGTCCGAGACAAACAAACCCCCGTCGGGAGCGATGCCAGTGCGGATTGCCACCTTACTTGAGCACGATAAAGTGCGTCCTCGTGTACTATGATAAGTTCCCATATAACACTGCTCCTCGGATGCCTTGGTCCCAATCGGTGAAACCATGGTATCAGAGCGCGCAAAATAGGTTCGCAGAGGCTTTTTAGAAAGGTAACCTCCAGCCCATGATTAAGATTGCCAAGTTTGGCGGCTCGTCGGTCGCCGACGCCGAACACTTTAAGAAGATCAAGGCCATCGTCGATGCCGACCCGGCTCGCCGTTTTGTGGTGGTTTCTGCCTGCGGTCGCCGCTTTAAGGGCGACACCAAGGTGACCGACCTGCTCTACCTGGTTAACGCGCACGTTAAGTACCACGTGTCGTGCGAGGAGCTGCTCGAGGACATCGGCCAGCGCTACTTTGATATTGCCGACGAGCTGGAGCTCACCTATCCCATCCGCGAGGAGTTCGCGGCTTTTGCCGAGCGCGCCCGCTCGGGCGGTTACTCCACCGAGGAGCTCGTGAGCCGCGGCGAGTACTTCACCGCTCGCCTGATGGCTGAGTATCTGGGCCTACCGTTCCTGGACGCCGCGACGGTTGTGGCGTTCCATCACGACGGTACGCTCAGCATGAATCGCACCTCCGAGCTGGTGCAGGAGTACGGTCAGCAGGGCGGCTTTGTTATGCCTGGCTTCTACGGCGCGACGCGCGAGGGCCAGATCAAGCTGCTCGACCGTGGCGGCGGCGATATTTCCGGCTCGATTCTGGCCAAGTGCCTGGGCGCCGATCTGTACGAGAACTGGACCGACGTCTCGGGCTTCTATTCTGCCGATCCTCGCATTGTGCCCGAGGCTCAGCCCATTGCGCGCGTTACCTACGAGGAGCTGCGCGAGCTTTCGTACATGGGTGCGAGCGTCCTGCACGAGGAGGCCGTGTTCCCCGTGCGCGAGGCCGGTATTCCGCTGGTCATCAAGAACACCAATGCGCCGCAGGACCCCGGCACCATCATTAGCGAGACGGCTGACGAGGGCGAGGCAGAGCCCATCATTACCGGCGTGACCGGCAAGCGCGGCTTTGTCGCCATCAACGTTGCCCGCGACCGTACCAAGCCCCGTGTCGGCTTTATGCGCCGTGCACTTTCGGTGTTCGAGCGCTATGACGTTTCCGTCGAGCATATGCCCACCGGCGTCGACCGCTTTGGCGCCGTGGTGCAGGAGCAGGACGTGCACGACTCGCTGTACTCGCTCGTGGGCGACATCCAGCAGGAGGTCGAGCCGCTTGAGATCGAGGTTGTCGAGGGCTTGGCGCTCATCGCGACTGTCGGCCGTAACCTGCGCGGCCGCGCGGGTATCTCGGGCCACCTGTTTGGCATGCTTGGTCAGGCCGGCGTGAGCGTGCGCATGATTTCGCAGAGCTGCGACGAGATTAACATCATTATCGGTGTCGAGGAGAAAGACTTCGACCTGGCGATTCGGACCATTTACCGTGCCTTCTCCGACGAGAACGGCATTGTGAAGGTCTCCGACCTGGAGGCTCCCGCGCCGGCCGATCCCACCTTGGCCGCGCTCCACAAGTAGTTTCCATCCCGGTGTTTTTTTGGACAAGTCTCATAAATCTACGGCGGGGCGTTTCGTTTCGGTTTCGTTTCAACGGGGCGGGTTTCGTGTCCGCCCCGTTCTTGTATACACTGGCAACAATAATCAGCCTGCTCGGCGTGCGGGCAAAAGCCAAAACCTTTAAAGGGGGAAGCATGAAACAGTACACGGTTGCTATTTTGGGCGCGACGGGAGCCGTGGGCACCCAGATGCTCGAGTGCCTCAACGAGCAGGAGTTCCCGGTCGGCAAGCTCAAGCTGCTGGCAAGTGCACGCTCCGCGGGCAAGACCGTTGAGTTCCGCGGCGAGCAGATCATGATTGAGGAAGCTTGCCCCGAGGCCTTTGAGGGCTGCGACATCGTGCTCGGCGCTGCCGGCGACGATATCGCCAAGGAGCTGCTGCCTGAGGCCGTCAAGCGCGGCGCCGTCGTGGTCGACAACAGCCATGCCTTCCGTATGGATCCCGAGGTGCCGCTGGTCGTGCCCGAGATCAATGCCGACGATATCAAGTGGCATCACGGCCTCATCGCCAACCCCAACTGCGCGACCATTATCGGTCTGGTTCCCACGTGGCCGCTGCATCAGCTCGCCGGCGTGAAACGCATGATCGTCTCGACGTATCAGGCGGCTTCGGGTGCCGGCGCTCCCGGCATGGCCGAGCTCGAGGCTCAGCTGGCCGCCTTGGGCCGTGGCGAGGAGATTCCCGAGCCGCGCGCGTTTGCCGCCCAGCTGGCGAGCAACCTGATTCCGCAGATTGGCGGCGTCAAGGAGGAGGGCTTTACCTCTGAGGAGATGAAGTTGCAAAACGAGGGCCGCAAGATCATGCACCTGCCCGAGCTGCGCGTGAACTGCACCTGTGTGCGCGTGCCGGTGCTGCGTTCGCACTCCGAGAGCATTACGCTCGAGTTTGAGCGCGACATCACGGTGGAAGAGGCCCGCGCTGCGCTGGCTGCTGCTCCGGGCGTGAAGCTCGTTGACGACATGGGCGCCGAGGATGCACACAATCGCTTCCCCATGCCGATGGATACGTCCGACCAGGACCTGATTTGGGTCGGCCGCGTGCGTCGCGACATCTCGAACCCCGAGGCCGCGCGCGGTATCACCTTCTGGTGCTGCGGCGACCAAATCCGTAAGGGCGCGGCAACCAACGCCGTCCAGATCGCTAAGCTGCTCTGCGAGTAGTGTGACCTGTCCGGTGGGGGCCGGGCTCAGTTTTCAAAACGAACTAGACCATCTGTGGCGGCAGAAACAGCAAAAAACGCGGCCAGCAACAATGCCACCACAGCGAA
>CAJMJM010000013.1 GCA_905213725.1 Collinsella aerofaciens | reverse complement strand
TGCTCGCTACATGCACGCGCGGCGTCTTTGCCGTCAACGGCGACGATGGCTACCCGTACGCCATTCCCGTCAACTACTTCTTCGACGCCGAGCGCGACAAGATTTATTTCCATGGCGCCAAGGCTGGCCACAAGGTCGACGCACTCAAGCGCGATGACAAGGTCTGCTTTACCGTTTACGGCAACGAGTGGTACCAGGACGGTGACTGGGCTCCCTACGTTATGAGCACCGTCGTCTTTGGCCGTTGTCGCCTGGCGAATGACACCCCCGCGTTTATCGAGGACAAAGTCCGCCAGCTCGCCCTTAAGTACTACCCTTCTGCCGAGGAAGTCGAAGAGGAAATCGCCAAGGACATTAAGGGCGTCCAGCTCTACGAGATTACGATTGAGCATCTTTGCGGCAAGCAGATTCAAGAAAAGTAAGCCCCTCAGCAGGCCTCATCAATAACAATATGGCCCGGTTCCAACCCACCTTGGAACCGGGCCATATTGTTATAAAGCGTCGGCGGCGATGTGCGCCAGCGCCTCGACGAGCTCTTGCGAGCTCACAGGCTTGCTCAGGTGCGCGTCCATGCCTGCCTCACGCGAAAGTCTGCGGTCGTCGGCAAAGGCGTTGGCGCTCACAGCGATAATCGGCGTGGTCACGGCATCCTCGCGATCGAGTGCTCGAATCCGACGCGTGGCCTCAAGGCCATCGATACCAGGCATCATGATGTCCATCAACACCACGTCATACTCGTGCGGTGCGCTCGCGGCAAACGCCTCAACGGCAGACTCGCCATCCTTAGCATGCGTCACGACGGCACCGGCACGGCTGAGCGTAAACTGCGCGATCTCGGCATTCAGATCGTTATCCTCTACGAGCAAAACGCGCAGGCCCTGGAGCGCATCGCCATCGCCCGCATCTACGCGAACTGCCTGAGGAATCTCGGAGCGCTTACATTTCTCAAACGGCAGGCGGATGGTAAAAGTCGTCCGCTGCCCCAAGACGCTCGTAAAGCTCATGGTTCCGCCCATAAGCTCGACCAACTGTTTTGCGATAGGCGCGCCCAGGCCAGTTCCCGATGAAGCGCCTTCCACCTGTTGCTCCTCGCGGCAAAAAGGCTCGTAGAGGTGCTGTTGGAACTCCTCGCTCATGCCAATACCGTTGTCGGCGATCGTGTATTCATAGACGGGGACGCCATCCGCTGGCTCCACCTCGCGGCACACCAGGCGAACATAGCCGCCCTGGCGGTTGTACTTGACGGCATTGCCGGCAATATTGAGCAACAAGCGCTTGAGGTGCGTCACGCTCACCCGTGCATAGGGATGATCAAGCGCCTGCTGGTCGCAGATAATTGTCACCAGACGCTCCTCGGCCTGGCGCTCCAAAATATCGCGCACTTCACAGTTGAGGGCCACCAAATTTATGGGTACGAGGTTCAGGTCGATCTGTCCGCTCTCCAGGCGGCTCATATCGAGTGCCTCGTTGGCAAGGTCGAGCAGCAGTCCCGATGCCGTCCAGATCTTTGAGCGGCACTCGGTCTGCTTTTGCAGATCGTCCGCATTGGCATCGCCAACCTCGACCATGCCGCGAATGCCGTTGATGGGCGTGCGCAGAGCGTGGCTCATGCGACGCAGAAACTCCGTCTTTGCCGAGTTGGCAGACGAGGCCTCACGCGCCGCCTTTGCCAGCTTGTCGCCATAGTCGCGCTCCTGCTGCAGCAAGTCCGTCAAACGTCGACGATCAGCGCGGCGACGCACCGTCACAACAACGGCTATAACACCGCCGTAGAGCACCAGCACGCCGGCGGCAACAGCCGCGGCGACCTCAAAGTAGCGCTGCGCCGAGGCATAGGTGTACACATAGAATTTGTGCGCTTTTCCAAATGTGCCCAAATACCACTCGCCGTCGGCGTTAACCAATCTGACCTTACCAGCCAGGCATCGATCCTTAATACCGTCGACAATGAAGACATCCGTCGCAGGCAGATCGAACACGCCCAATACGGTGGGTTCAACGGCATTGGTCGCAACGACCTTGCCGTCGCTTTCGATCACGATATTGCCGCTATCGATGGTTTCATAGCCATCAAGCAAGCTCTGCAGTTTGAGCGTATTGCTTGCAACTGCCTTCGCGCTCTGATGCCTTACTGCGACAACGATGCCCTCGTCATCCTGCCGGGTTACGCAGCCAATGTCTGCGACCGAATCATCCGCAAGCGTGATGCGGGCGGTATAGGACTTAAGCGGATGGGCTGCCACCTCCAGCACGGGTGATTCTTTGAGATACGTAGCGAGCGACCCGTAGTCCACATCGCCCGTCGAGGACTCGGACACCAAATTGCCCGATGCGTCCGTCACGATCAGCGCGCTCACGTTGAACTGGTCGGCGTATTGCTCCAGCATGGCGTTATCCACCGAACCGTCGCGCTCCATATCGCGGGCAGCCTCTCCGGCGATTTCCATAACGCGTATCAGGTTTTTGGTCGTATAGGCGCTGTTGAATGCATCGTAGGAAAGGCTCTGCGTCGCCACGTAATCGACAACGTCGGCAAAGCGCTGCTCGGCTTGGGCCGTCGTGTAATCGTAGCTCATCATGCCGGCAACAACCGAGAGCGCTATCCCCAGCAGAGCGACAAGGAGCCATGCCCCTGTCGAACGATTGTCCCGCTCCTGAGCGGCGTGGTCGGGCGCATCGATCATGACAGGCCCTCCATATTCAAAAATGGCGAAGGGTCATCGAAGTACTTTGACGCCAGGCGTTCCATGGTGCCATCGGCAAGCATTTCTTGGTAGGCATGAGTGAGCTTGACGTCGATGCCACGCGTATCGTTGATATCGAAAGCGGTGCCCAAACCGACCTCTAGCAGCGGCTCATCCAAAATGCGATATGCCACACCATAGTCTTTTTCGTAGGTGAGGAACGAGGACTCATGCGCGGCGATAGCGTCGACCAGGCCCTCGACGAGCGCCGGGTTCAGGTATGAACCGTCCGAAAAGCTGTAGAGTTCCTTGATCTGCGGAACGTTTTCATTTATGCGATTGAGCAAAATGTCCTCGGGCTTGGTGGTGGACTGAACCGCCACGATCTTATCCTCAAGATCGGCAAGCGTGTAGATATCGCTCTGGGGATCGACCGCGACCACCTGGCGGCTCGCAAGGTACGGGCCGGCCCAACGATATTCGTTTTCGCGACCCGTCATACTAAAGCTGCCCATGACACAATCGAGTTCGCCGCTCGCCAGCAGCTCCTTCTTCTTTTCCCAGTCGATCAGCTGGTATTTTGGCTTGTAACCAATGCGAGTCAAAGCCTCGGTCAATATCTCGACATCCAGGCCAACGATATCGCCGTACTCGTCGGTATACACAAACGGTGGATAGAGGTCGCTGCCGACGTTGAGCGTCTTAAGGTTGTCGTCTTTGGCCTGCGAGGCATCCAGGCCTTCTAATGCAGACGTCGAGGCTCTGCCATTCGACCCGGAACAGCCGGCTATCGCTACGACAAAGGCGCACGCTACCGCAAGCGCAACAAACAACGAAATGGCAACCGAGCGACGGGACCTTTTCATCGAGCTCCATACGATCCTGTTTACAGACTGAAATGGTAAAAAATAATAGCAAACAAAACCACACGAGTGCCCAATGGCTACAGACGTTTTACCATGTGGGGCCTTCCAGCCGACTTGGCAGAAGGCCCCGCATGCAGCGCTCACTTACCGTGCATTAAAAACGTAGCGGTCCAGGCGGTCGCACGCTTCCTTTACGCGCGAAAGCGGCAGCGCCAGATTCACGCGAATGTGGCAGGGCCCGTGGAACGGGCGGCCGTCCTGATATCCCACGCCCACGCGCGCCCCCTCGTCGAGCAGCCACTGAATATCGCGGCCATGCTCGCGACACCACTCGGTGCAGTCCAGAAACACCATGTACGTGCCCTGCGGACGCGAATAGGACACGCCCTCAAAATGCCCGTCCACGTAATCGCAGAAGTACTCGATATTGCCGGCAAGCACCTGGTTGAGCTCGTCCACCCACTCGTAGCCCTGCGGCTGGTAGGCACCGATAAGCGCATGCATGGAGAGGACATTCATCTCGTTGTAGTGGGTCTTGTTGGACACGGCGCAGATGCGGTCACGCAGCGTCTCGTTGTAGACAATGTGGTAGCTGCCGACAAGGCCCGCCAGGTTAAACGTCTTGCTCGGCGCATAGAGGGCAACCGTGCGCATGCGGGCATCCTCGCTCACCGACTGCGTCGGGATGTGCTTGTGCCCCGGCAGGATGATATCGGACCAAATCTCGTCCGAAATCACCACGCAATCGTGCTGGCGATAGATGTCCATGGCGCGCTCGATTTCGTCGCGCTCCCATACGCGGCCGCAGGGATTGTGCGGCGAGCAGAACACCGCGGCATGGATGTGGTTTTGGGCGAGTTTGCACTCCATGTCCTCAAAGTCCATGCGCCACACGCCCTGATCGTCGAGCTTAAGCGGGCTATGGACAATACGATAGCCCGCGGCCTCAATGGACTTGGTAAAGCCGATGTAGGTGGGGCTGTGGACCAGCACCGCATCGCCCGGCTGGACATACGCGCGCAGCGTCGACACGACACCGCCCAGCACGCCGTTTTCGTAACCGATATGTTCAGGGCGCAGGCCCTCGACGCCATTGCGGCGGCTCTGCCATTCGATGATGCGGTCGAAATACTCGGAGCGCGGATTGAAATAGCCAAACATGGGGTGCTGGGCGCGCTGAATGATGTGTTCCTGGACCGTGGGCACCGTGGCAAAGTTCATGTCGGCCACCCACATGGGAATGCGGTCGAAGCCCTCGTCGGGTGCGTTCGGGGCCATACCGGGGATCTCACCCCAAGAGTCAACGGCGATGGCGTCCATGCCGTGGCGGTCGATGATTGAAGTGAAGTCGTATTTCATGCTGGACTCCCGTGCAAAGTTGATTGTTTTGGTAGGCGTTATTGTCCACCAGCGTGGGCGGTTTTGGCGCGGGGTTTGGCGCTTAATTTGACGGGTGCGGACGAATGGCTGGTTAGTCTTGCGCGTCGTTGACGGCAACTACGGTTAGCTGGGTTTCATCGACCGTAAACGATATGTCGAGCCCGGCGTAAGCCAGATGATAGACGCGGTGTGGCTCGTGCTTGCTGCCCGCGCGGCGCGGGTCTTGGCGAAGGACCTCGACCAAGCCGAGGAGCTTTGCGGGCGGGACCATATCCTGCAGTGCTTGCGGAAACTCAACATCGAGCTCTTGCCACGAAGCATCCTCGATCCAGCCTCCGGTCGCATCCGGGTGGCAGTCCGCAAACGGAATGTAGGGCTTGATGTCGTAGATGGGCGTACCGTCGCGCAGGTCGGCCCCCAACACATGGATGATGGGGCCATCGTCGGTGAGCTCGACACGATCAAGCTTGACGCAGGTGAGCCCGATGGGATTAGGGCGAAACGGACTGCGCGTGGCAAACACTCCCACACGTTCGGCTCCGCCCAGACGCGGCGGGCGCACGGTTTTCGACCATTTTGCGTTGGTGCCGGACCTGTCCTGCGTTTTAGCGTCGACGGCAATATCCTTAGCCGTGCCGCCGGGCGTTCCGTTTTCGAAGCGCCACAGCAGCCACAGGTGAGAGAAGGAGTCCAGGCCCTCAACCGCTGCATTGGAGGCAAATTCCGGCTCAAAAACGATGTGCCCCTGCAGATGGGGCGCCAAAAAGCTGTTGCGCGGAATGCCGAACTTCTGCGGCAGGTCGGTATGTATGCGTGCGATAGGTTCCATGCCGGTCATTGTACGGCATGGAGGCGTGGGGCGTTGCGCGCAATTCTTCGCCGCGGTCCCCCGTCGTGCAACCAACGGTTGCTTGGAAGGGCGCCTGCCGCCGCGTATGCTTAAGCCATCAACCAGCAGAAAGGAGCCGCTATGGCCTTTGCAGAAAAGCTCATTGCTGTCCGTCGCGCCCATCACCTTACCCAAGAGCAGCTTGCCGCTAAGCTCTTCGTCACACGCCAGGCCATCAGCCGGTGGGAGCGCGGCGAGGTCACACCGGGCATCGACATGATGAAGCTCATCGCCGCCGTAACCGGAGAACCGCTGTCCCACCTGCTCGAAATGCCTGAGCACTATTGCCAGAGCTGCGGCATGATACTCACGCCCGACGACTGCGGCACCGATGCCACGGGCACCGCGACCGATCATTACTGCAAGTGGTGCTACGACCACGGCAAGTACACCTATGACACCACCATGGAGGCAATGATTGAGGATTGTGCCCCGCGCCTGGCACAAAACACCGGCATGTCGCTCGACGAAGCCGTCTCGCTCATGGGCGCCGTCCTGCCGCAACTGGAGCGCTGGCGCACCGTGCAGGAAAACGAGGCGCGCTACGGTGCCGAGGCGCGGGCGCGCTACGGCGATGAGGCTATCGATGCAGCAAACGAAGCGTTGCTGGACATGGACCCCGAGACATGGAACGACATGAAGGAACTTGAACGCGCTATTCTGGGCCAGCTCTCAATTGCCATGGGCATTGGCGACCCAGAGAGCAACGAGGCTCGTAAGCTTGTCGCGATGCATCGTCGCTGGATTGCTCTCAACTGGGGATGCGAGCCCCAAGACGAGGCGTACCTGGGCCTCGCCCACGGTTATCTTGCCGACCAGCGCTTTGTTGACTACTACGACAAGCCCTGCGCCACCGGAGCCACGGCGTTTCTGGTCCAGGCCATCGAGTCTTCGTTGACGCGCGCATAGACCGCGGCGGCTTTGGGTATTTCAATCAAAACCTCAACCGATTGGAGACCTATGGCTACTAATCACGAGCTCGCGCTGTACGTTATGGCCGGCTGCCCGTATTGCATAAAGGTCAAGCACTTTTTGGCCGATAACGGCGTGACCATTCCTGAACGCAATATCTCGACCGATTCCGATGCCGAGCAGACGCTTATCGCCGTCGGCGGAAAACGCCAGGTTCCCTGCTTGTTCATCGACGGCAAGCCGCTCTACGAGTCAAGCGACATCATCGCATGGGTGCAGGAAAACCTGCTCTAGTGCAACATAGTCATTGGGGACGTTCATAAATGACTAGTCGTTAAAGAACGTCCCCAACGACTAACTAGTCGTTGAAGCGAGCTGTGGGTGCAAGCGGCTGTTCGCGAAAGACGCGCTCGACGGCAGCGCGGTATTCGTCGACCTTTTTGGTCTTGCGTACGATCTTGTGGACGGTAGCGGGATCAGCGAAAGCGCACTTGGCGTAGAACCACCACTCCTTCATGCGGAAGACCGCATTGCCGCCAATCTCTTCTGCATATGCCGCAAACAGCGTGTCGTGGAAGCGCTGCAGCTCAGCAGCCGTTGCAGCAGGGCCGCCCTTGACCATGCGAGCCAGAGCGGGGTTCGCGAGCAGGCCACGCCCCAACATCACATGGCGCGTGCCGGGATAGGCCTCCACCAGCGCGTCCATATCCTCAAGATCAAAAATGTCACCGTTATAGGCCACGGGGAACGGCACACGCTCCAGCGTCTCGCCATAAAACTCTTTGCGCGGCGAACCCGTATAGCGGTCCTTTTGCACGCGCGGATGCACAATGAGCTCTGCCAACGGCATGCGGCAATACAGATCGAGCACGCGCTCGTATTCGTCGTCATTCTCCAGCCCCAGCCTGGTCTTTACCGACACCGGCAACGGCGACCGCTCGCACGCATCACTTAAGAACGCCTCGAGCTCGTCGAGATTGCGCAAGAAACCCGAGCCCTTGCCCTTGGCGACAACCGTTCCCGAAGGGCAACCCAGGTTGAGATTGACCTCGCGGTAGCCCATGTCGGCGAGCACCTGTGCCGCCCACACAAACTCGTCCGCGTTCTTGGACATCAGCTGAGGCACCACGTTGAGCCCCTGGTTATTGGCAGGATCGATCTCCTTAAACGCCTTGCCGCCAAAGCGGTTTCCCACCCGCGGCGGCGGCAAAAACGGCGTGTAATAGCAATCGAGCGCACCGAAGCACTCCGCATGCACGCGACGGAACACATGCCCGGTAATCCCCTCCATAGGGGCCAGCGAAAGGATCATCTACTCTTCTCTCATATCAACACAACAAAGGGGCCGTCCCTTTGTCACATGCATTATGCCTTGCGCTTCAGGCGATTCACAAGGAAGAGGTAGCTACTGAACGATGACCACCCTCCAGCCGCACCCCATACAACGAGGTCTAATACTTTTCCCGAGAAGTGAACGAGTGAAAACGGGCCCCCGAAGCATCGGCACTTTCGAGATGCAATTTCCTGCGGTTTTGCCAGCCAAATCCTGCGGGTTTGACGTCTAAAAATGTCGATGCTTCGGAGGCCCAAGTATGGCCGTTCACTTCTCGGAAAAGTATTAGACCTCGATTTACATGCCACTCAATGTGACAAAGTGGCTGCTCCTTTGTCACATTCGATGAAAAAGGGCACCGATGTTAGTCGATGCCCCAATGCGGCTGCAGGTTAAGCCCTACAGCGTATGTCTAAGACGAATCGAACTATTCGTCCCAGGAGAGGTTCTTACCAGTCTTTTTTGCCAGCAGCAAGAACAGGCCGATAATAACGTTGCATGCGATGCAGAAGATGAAGACGCCCTGGAAGGAGCCGACAAGCTCATAGACCTTCATCATAACGGGCATGCCAAAGGCGCCGACGATATAGCCCACGGAGCAGATCAGCGCGAAGATGCGACCGAAATCGCGGGAGCCAAAGACATCCATAACCAAAACGGTCAGGGCAGTGCCAGCGATGACGTACATTACGTCGTTCACGCCTGCTGCGAGGATGCTGAGCGTCGAGTTGCTGCTGCTCATCATGAGCATGACAAAGGAGAGGATGGAGACAGCGAGCCAGCCCAGAATGGCCTTCGTGCTGCCGAACCTATCGCAAGTGGTGCCGACGATCGGATTGAGGAACAGATCGAAGAGCGATGCAGCGGATACCATGAAGCCGCCCACCATGGGGCTAAAACCAACCTCGGAAGCATACGTCGGGAAGAGCTGGTTCATGCAGCAAGTGAGCTGAACGAGACAGAGGAAGCCGATGCAGAAGAAGAAGGCAGGCGACTTAATGGCGCGCGCATAGCTAACGCCACGCGTGCTATCCTCGGTCGTCTCCTCGGTCTCGGTGACCGTCTCGCCCTCGACGTAGCCATAGGGCAGCATGCCCTTGTCCTGAGGCTTATAGCGAATAATCAGGACGGAAGCGGGGAGAATGAGCACGGCGGAGACGCCAGCGAGCACCAGATAGCCAGTCCTCCAGCCAGCGGCCTCGATGACAGAGGTGATGACGGGACTCATGATGAGCATGTAAATCGAGTTCACTGCCCAAGCGAGACCGATTGCCAGGCCACCAGATTTTTTGAACCACTGGTCAATAACGTCGGACATGGCGACGCCGGTGGTGAAGGCGAAGCAAACGCCAATCAGGGCGCCAGCGGCGATGAACATCCAGACTTCGGTGTAGAAGGCCATGCCTGCGCCGGCAGCAAGCAAAATAAGCTCGACAACGGGGAGCCAAACCTTGCCAACGACCTTGGGAATGAGTTTTCCGACAAACGGAAGAGCTGCCGCAAGACCAATGAGCGTTGCGGTGAAGTAATACGAGAAGATGGAATAGTCAAACCCGAACTCCTCGCACACGGGTGCGACGAAGGAGCCCGCGATGACGCTATAGGATCCGGTCGTGCCGGCAGACATAAGGCCGAGCGCGATTACGAGAACCCATGCGTAAACCTTGCTGCTCTTTAACTTTGCATTTTCCATTGATACAGCTCCTAGAGACCCAGAAGGGCACACATAACGGCCTTGATGGTGTGCTGACGGTTCTCTGCCTCACGGAAGATGACCGAAGCGTTGGCCTCAAAGCACTCGTCGGCAATCTCAAAGCCCTCGGTGATGATTTCGCGATGGAGGTCGTTCTTGCACTGGTCGAGGAGCATTTTGCCGACACGGTGATCTGCGTTATGGACAGAGGGAAGCTCATGCATGCAGAAGATGTCGGGATTGTTGGTGCGCTTGCACAGCTCGCTGGTGACGCGATAGGGGTACAAAGACTCGGCATCGCCCAGCCAGGAGTTGTAGTCGTCGGGATCCAGAACCTCTTCGCCGCACTCGGGGTTGATGTAGCGCCACTCCTCGGTAACGATAACGTCAACGCCATCCAGGGCATCGAGGTCAGAGGTGATGGTAAAGGTCCTATTGGGAGCGTACTTGGCGTAGCAGGCCTCCACCTCTTCGATCATTTCCTTGCACATCTGATGACGGAGGTCGTCGGGGCCGATGGCGAGGAAGTCCATGTCGAGCATAGCGCACAGACGGCCATACCACACCGGGGCGCCGGCGCAGTTGCCAACGAAAGCCATCTTCTTGCCGCGGCTCGTACGCAAACCGCCCCATTGCTCTTCCATCGTAAGAGCGTCAGCGAGCATCTGAGTCGGGTGATCGCCGAGAGTAAGGGCATTGATGACCGGGATGTCAACCAGGTCGGCGACGTCATAGAGGAACTGCTCGTCCTTCTGTGCGCGGTAGACGATGAGATCATACATGCCGTTAAAGACGCGCATGGCGTCCTTGACGGTCTCGCAGTCACCCATGTGGGAGTTGGTCAGATAAGTGAAGCCCATGCCCAAATCGTTGCAGGAGGTCTCGAATGCGCAACGAGTACGAGTCGAGCCCCACTCAAAGTTGGCGAGGACGTTTTTGCCGGGGAAGTAGCGCTGGTCGACACCAGACTTCTTCTGAGCCTTAAGGTTCCAGGCAAGATCGATGAGATAGCGGAAATCCTCGGAGGAGAGATCATGGATGTTGATGTAGTCGCGACCGCGGAGGCTGTTGTTCATGCCTATTTCCTTTCCATTTAGTGATAGATGAATGTCGAATGTGTCCCCGAGGGAAACACGGATATCCCTCGGGGAGCAGTAAGTGTGGCGCCTAAATCAGACAGTGCAGGCTCAAAGGCTCGCTAGCAGCTGGCTGCCACGTCCTTGGTCCAGCAGTGCACGCCGCCGCCGGACAGGTTAAGCGCGAGAGAGTCAATCATGATGACTTTGCGATCGGGGAAGCAGCTCTCAAGAACGGCTTTGGCCTGCTCGTCCTTCTCCTTCACGACTTCGTTCATGCCCTCGTGGTAATAACGCTGACCAAGAACGACGCCATTGCAGATGAGGAAGTTGCAGTAGCTCGCTGCTGCGTAGAAGTGGACGGGGCCCTCGGGCCAGGGAGTGCCATCCATAAACTTGCCGCCCATTTCGTCGATGAAGCCCTTATAGAGCTCGTAATCCTCATCGCCAGGGGCGATAACGACTTCAATAGGCTCGGCGGTGGGCATACGAACGATCTCGAAGGGCTTGCCCTCCCAGTCCGTTTCGTTGCTCAGGATCTCGTAGGCTGCCTCAATGCGGCGACGAGACTCTGCTCCAGCCTTGCTCGAGGCTGCCTCTTCATCGGACACCTCGGCAAGAAGAATCTTGTTCGGAGTGATAAAGCGACACATCTCATCAATGTGAGCTGCAAAGCTCATGCCAAAGACGGGAGTTCCGTCTTCCTTCTCGTCGAGGATGCCCAGTCGATAGTCGTCGTCCTCGAGCATAGGCTGCGGAAGCCAGATAACCTTGTTGAGGTTGTAGATGCGCTTATACTCGGCCTCTACTTCCTCTTTCGTGAACTCGGGATTACGCTTGCGGCATTCCGTGTCCTCGATTGCGATCAGAGTGCCGTGACCGTCAAACTCGCGGTCGCCGCCCTCCGAAACCATTTCGGAATTGACGATATCGAAGCAACCGAGCGCAACCGCCATGTGAACCGCTGCCTTACGTGCGGACTGGCACTCCGTGGTGTTCTTGTCCCACACGCCGTATTAGGTCCAAGCGGTGTTGACCATATTAGAATGGCCCTTGTCGTGGACCATGATGCTGGGACCGTTGTCGCGGACATAGAAGTTGGAGTCTTCGAACTGCGTGATCTCGATGCGATCAAGAGCAACCCCCTCCTCCTTCAGGCGCGAGCAAGCCTCCTCATAGGAGCCGGGGGTACCGCAATTGAGGTTGACCGTAACGTCGCCATACTCGAGCAGAGCCTTGATCACGTCAACGCAGGGCTGGCGGTTATCATAGCCCTCTGCACGGATGTAATCGGGAAGCCATGTCACATAGACGTTGGAGCGCTTCTCGAACTCGCCCGGCATACGATAGTTCTCGTACATGGTTGGTCCTTCCGTCGGGTTTCCCGCGATGCTGTCCGGCCGCGACAATAGCGGGGTTTCACCTGCTATAGCACTACTATACCTACCGTTCGGTAGATAGTTTTGAATAATTGCCGCTCGCCTACTGATACATACCGTTCACCGTATATAGTGGTCATGTTTGGACACAAATTGATGTTCCGTTGCCATCCTTAATAATGTTGGTAGTGCGGAAGTGATTTGCGATGGAGAAATGCAGCGTGAGCACAAGAAAAAAAATATTGGACGCAATGTACGATCTTGTGGCAGAAGTCGGTTATGACAAAGCGTCTATCGGAAAGATTTGCGACTTTGTCGGTATATCCAAGCCGTCGGTGTACTACTACTTTCCCTCTAAAGAGGAGATTTTCACTACGCTCTTGGACAGCATGTTTCCGACCATTGACTATCAGCGCGACTACTCGCTAATAGTCGATAGGGACGGGTTCAAGGCCGCGCTTATCGAGCTCGGCAATTCAGTTATAGGTGGCTATCGAAGCGATGAAAAGCGCCGGCGCGTGCTGGCCGAGGTTAGCGTTCAAGCAAATCGAATTCCTGCAGTTCAGGAACGTCAAGCGACGGCGACCAAACGAACCATGGATGCGCTTAAAGACATCCTTCTTCATGGTGTAGAGATTGGCGCGTTTTCCGATAGCGCCGACGTAATGCTCTACGTACAAATTCTTTATACCGTTCTGGAGGGAGCAAGCAATACGGTCGCTCAGGGTGAGGATATTGATGAAAAAGCGGTTTGGGCGGGAATAGTCGAGCTTATGTTCAAATAAACCAGCCAAGCTGAAGCGCATGTTGGCACCCATGGTGCCTGCGGGCAACCTTTAAAACGAAAACAGGGGTTGACTCCAGTCTGGCTTGGAGTCAACCCCTGTTGCGTGGCAATCTATGCCGATGCAAATCGGCGCTTATTACTTTTCAGCAGCCTTATTGAGAAAGCCGGAAACGATAGCAAACGCAGCAATCATAAGGTTGCAGGCAATGCAGAAGATAAATACTCCCTGGAATGACCCCGCCATGCCGTAAACCTTCATCATGACCGGCATTCCAAAAGCACCGACGACATAGCCCGCTGAGCAAACGATCGAATAGATCCTTCCAAAATCGCGTGATCCAAAGAGCGAGAGTAGAAGCATCGGCATTGCGGTTCCAACGATGGCGAACATGACATCGTTTACACCAGCTGCAATGATGGAAACGGTCTCATTGCTTCCGCCAATGATAAGAAGCAGGAATGAAAGAATGCTGACACCTGTCCATGCGACCGTTGCTTTAATAGCGCCAAGCTTGTCGCATGTTTTGCCCACGAAGGGATTTAGGAAGATATCGGAGAGTGAAGCTGCCGAGACCATTAAGCTTCCTACGATAGGATTGAAACCGACCTCGCTTGCATAGGTTGGAAACAGCTGGTTCATGCAGCAGGTGAGCTGCGCCACGCAAAGCAAGAGGACACAGAGAATAAAAGACGGCGTTTTCGCGGCATCGCGGAGTGCCATGCCCGAAAGAACATCTTCCTGCTCATCGGCGCTGCAGCTCTCATGGGTTTCGGAGGCGGTCTCTCCGTACGGAAGCATGTTGCGATCAGAGGGGTTAAGGCGAATGATAAATGCGCTTGCAGGCAAAATCATAGCTGCAGAAACGGCCGCAAGCACGATGTATCCCGTACGCCAGCCTTGCTGCTCGATGACCAGCGTAATGACAGGACTCAATAGCAGCGTACAGAGAGAATTAACGCCCCAAGCGAGGCCGATGGCAAGACCGGACGATTTGCTGAACCATTGGTCAATGACATCGGACATGCAGACGCCCGTTGTAAACGAAAAGCAGATGCCGATCACTGCGGCGGAGACGGTGAACATCCAGACCTCGGTGTAGAACGCCATTGCGGCGCCGGCGACAATAAGGACGAGTTCAATGCAAATATGCCATGGTTTGCCGATTACTTTTGGAATGAAGCGACTCAAAAGCGGAAGCCCAAGCGCAAGGCCAAGAAGAATCGCGGTGAAATAGAAAGAAAAAGAAGTGTAGTCAAAGCCCAGATCTTCACATACTGGAGCAACGAATGAGCCGGCAATAATGCTATATGTGCCAGTTGTTCCGGCGGACATTAAGCCGAGCGCAATAACGACGACCCAAGCAAATGCGCCGCTTTCACGGAGACAATCTTTTTTGGCTGGTGTGGTGAGAGTCATGGTTGCTCCATTTCTATCGGCAATACATCCTATATGCCTACCGATAGGTATATAAACCAGAGGACTCTTCGTCAAGCATTAAGCGGGGAGAGGGAGTTCTTATCCTGCCGAACGGTAATTAGACCCCGTTTTCGCAAGGGTCTCAATGTGACAAAGGGGCCGTCCCTTTGTCACATTATTCGGAGCGCAGGGCTTCCACGGGGTCTTTTTTGGATGCGCTGCGGGCCGGCAGCAGGCCGGCAACAACCGTCAGCAGCACCGAAATTGCAATGAGCACCAGCGCATCCTGCACGGGCAGGCTCATCAGATTGGGTACCTGTTTGGCAGTAAGCGCCCAGGCATTAACCGGAAAGCTCACGGCCACCACGACGACAATGGCAAAGACGCCGGCAATGCGGCCCTCGATAAAGGTCTCGGCATTGAATACGTTGGCCACGTTACGCTTCGACGCGCCGATCGCACGCAGGATGCCAATCTCCTTTTTGCGTTCCAGCACGCTGATGTAGGTGATGATGCCGATCATGATGGAGCTCACCACCAGACTGATACTCACGAATGCGATGAGCACCAAGCTGATGGTGTTCACGATGTCGGTCACCGAACCCATGATGATGCCCATGTAGTCTGTGTACGAAATTGCCCGATCATCGTGGCCAGCGGCTTTGACCTGCTTGTTGTACGCATCGATGTGATCGAGTACGCGCTCCTTGGCCTCAAAGTCGCGCGGGAAAATCTTAACCGAGATGGGGTCCGCCTCGTCCGCATAACCCAGTGTGGTCAGGTTGTTGTCATAGGTAAGCTGCGATGCCTTGGCATAACTCATCATGAGCGAACTCAGATCCTCGGCGTCCATGTTGAAATGGATGGCACGAGCAAAGGCGCTCGCATCCACGTGC
Source organism: Collinsella aerofaciens (assembly GCA_905213725.1). GTDB lineage: Bacteria > Actinomycetota > Coriobacteriia > Coriobacteriales > Coriobacteriaceae > Collinsella > Collinsella aerofaciens_BZ. The sequence continues at coordinate 10,602 of CAJMJM010000013.1, read as the reverse complement.
ATGGCGCTCGCCAAGTTGGCAAAACTCGAAGACATCTGCGTCGCCATCTGGTCCATAAGCCCCGCTGCGCCCGCCTTGAGCTGGGACGATACCGTCGACGCTATCTGCTCGCTAATTGCCTTCATCATCTGATCCATAGCCCGCTGCAGATACGGAGCCAGCTGCTTTTGCACATAGTCGGTCATCACCTGCTGCAGGCGCTCGGCCAGGGCATCGCCGCCGAGCGCTGTTAGCTGGGCAAGGATTTGCTGGGCCGTGGCATCATTCTCAAGATACGTCGAGAATGCGGCGGCGAGCTTTGACGCGTCCTTAAGATTATCGGGCGACAGCGCCTTAAACTGATCAGACTGCAAAAAGCCCTCAAACAGCTGGTTGGCTAGTGTTCCCACCTGCTGCATTTGCTCGGGCGTGAGTTCCAGACCGTCAAAGATACCCGAGAAATCTGGGGTTGGCGCTTTTGCCATGATGTCGCTGAAGTCGATGTCCTTGCCAACGCCCGAAAGGTCAATGTCCAGCCCGGACAAGTCAAGACCCGACAGGTCCATACCGCCGGCAACACCCGAGAGCGCGGAGGTATCGAACGAGAACGCGCTCTTGAGCGCCGCCTCGTCCACACTGAACATGCTGCCCAGATCAACGCCTTGCTTGGCCTCGCCTTGCAGTTCGTCGAAGGTTTTGCCCGTAAAGACATCCGTCTCGGGGTGGGCAAGCTGCTCCTGCACAATCTGCGAATTTGCGGCGCGCTCCATAAGCTGGCGAGTCAGTGCATGCGTATAGGCAATACCCGGAGACAACGCGCTCGCGTTGGCGGTCTCGTTAGGTCGCACCACGCCCACAATGTGCACGTCGATACCGTCGGCAACCTTGGCGGCCATAAAGTCGGTGTCGCCAGACATATCGGTCCACATGCCGGTCTCTTCGTTTTTGCGATACGCATCGGCCGGCGACAGCACCTTAAACGTCGTGGACAGCGCATCGTCGTAGGTAAATTCGGTGCCGGTCTCGGGCGTTTCGACCCCACCGTCAGCCGTCATAGCGCTGTTTACCAGATCGTTGAGCTCATTGATATCCAGCGCGCCGATGCTGTAGAGCGTGTAGTCGCCCACCGTGCCACGACTCGAGAGCACCATCACGGCTTCGTTGGCAGACGTGGGCCAATGACCGGCGACGACATCGTACTGGCTGTCGAGCAGGCTCTGGTCGTCAATCATCTCGTTAAAGACCGAGGTTCCCATGGATTCCATGCTCACCGTTGCCGCCGAACTCGCGCCTCCGCTCATGGCCTCGGTCATAGCGTTGGGAACAAGCCGGACGGGCTTCTCGTCGCCCTTGCCGGCACGATAGACAACCGGCGATACACCGTAGCCGTACTGAATGGCGTTGACTTCTTTATCGATGCCGTCGCCACCGGCATCGAGCCATGCCTTAAAGCTCGTCATGTCGTTGGACTTAACACTTGCAAACATATCCTTTACGGCCGTGACCACGGGAATCTTATCGTTTCCCTGAGCCTTGTCGCCGGCACTGTCGTCGGACGAATCCACGTTTTCAGGCGAGTCATCATCCGCAACCCCCTGACCACCCATCATGGACGACAGGTCGTAGTCCTGCTTGGAAATGGTGAGCGGGTAGCTCGAGAGCGTATCCTCCTCGACCTTTTTGATGTAGCCGTTTACACCATTGGACAGCGCCAGAATCGCCGCAATGCCGATAATGCCAATCGAGCCCGCAAAGGCAGTCATGGCCGTACGGCCTTTCTTGGTCATGAGGTTTCGAGCAGAAAGCCCCAGCGCCGTCACAAAGCTCATCGAGGTTTTGCGCGTAGGCTTGGCTTCGCGGCGCGCGGCCTTGGCAGCATCGAAGGGATCGGAATCGTCGGTGATCTTGCCGTCCGCCAGATTGACGATGCGCGTGGCATATTGGTACGCCAGCTCGGGATTGTGCGTGACCATGATGACCAGGCGGTCGCGCGCCACGTCCTTGAGCAGGTCCATGACCTGTACGGATGTCGTTGAATCCAAAGCGCCGGTCGGCTCGTCGGCAAGAACGATCTCAGGATCATTTATCAGGGCGCGGGCGATGGCCACGCGCTGCATCTGCCCGCCCGAAAGCTGGCTCGGGCGCTTGTTAACGTGCTCGCCCAAGCCGACTTTCTCCAACGCCTCGCGCGCACGCTGGCGGCGCTCGGCATGTCCCACGCCCGTGAGCGTGAGCGCCAGCTCCACGTTTTCCAAAATGGTCTGATGCGGAATGAGGTTATAGCTTTGGAACACAAAGCCGATGCGGTTGTTGCGGTAGGCATCCCAATCGCGGTCGCGGAAGTCCTTGGTCGAGATGCCGTCAATCAGCAGGTCGCCAGAATCAAAGTGGTCGAGTCCGCCGATAACGTTGAGCATCGTGGTTTTGCCCGAACCCGAGGGACCCAGAATGGCCACGAACTCGTTATCGCGAAAAGACAGGCTCACGCTGTCGAGCGCCACCTGCGTAAACGACTGCGTAACGTACCTTTTGCAAATACCTTTGAGCTCCAGCATGGACGGCAACCTCTCCTGCGCAGGCACCCTGCCCGCTCTCCTCCGCCGTTCGTATTCGACGCGTTTGTCCTACTCTATCCCCATTTTTTGCCGACGCCAGTGAGGAATGTAGGGAACCGCGCCAAAAAACGAACGGGACGGCGCCCAAAAGAAGAGGTCCCGAGCGGGACCTCTATATGGTGGAGCTTATCTTGAAAGGTAGCGGACTACTTCGCACAGCGGTGCACGATCATCGCCATGCTTTACGCGTTTTCTACTGCTCGCTATTCGCAATCGCCTGGTCGATAAGCTTGTCGAGCGCTGCGCGCTGCTCAGCGGAGCTGCTGGCGCCCACGATGGGCTCCCCTACGATGTTGCCATTCTGATCGATGACATACGTTGTCGGGAACGAGAACAAATTTGACGTAAACTTACCGGCCTCGCTATCCGACTTGAACCAGATGTTCTTATATGTCACGCCCTTCTTGCTCAGTACGGCCTTGACATCTGCAATCTCGCCCTTGTTGCCATCGAGCGTAAAGGAATTGACGCCCACGACCTGGCCGCCCTTCTCGGCAAGCTCCTTATTCAGGTCCTCAAGGTCGCCCAACTCACCCACGCACGGCTTGCAAGTGGTGAACCAGAAGTTCATGACGGTGACCTTGTTCTTAGAGAACAGCTCGTCGCTGTTCACGTCGTTGCCATCCAGGTCCTTGCCCGTAAAGCTGGGGAACTTCGTCGCCTCGCTCGAAGCATTGGCACCAGCCGTCATGCCAGCGGTCGAAGCGTCGACGCTCTCGCCTGCACTCGGCGTGCTTCCACAGCCGGGGAACTCCTTCTCCAGGCTCTCGAGCTTGTCCTCGATCTCCTTGATCTGCTGTGCACCGGCCTTGAGTGTCTTAAGCTCATCCGCCGTGAACTCATCCTTGGCGCCGTCGATGGTCTTGAGCAGGAAATCGCCGTAATTGCTGCCGTCCTCAATCATTGCCGAGTCTTTATTTGCCGCATTGAATACCTTTTCCCACAGCGCGTTATCACTCGAAAAGATCTCGTTCTCCTTCTGCATGAGTTTTGCATACAACTCGGCGGCCTCGTCGGCATTGGCCGGCTTCTGCGCAGTGAGTTCTGCGATCTTAGGATCGGAGCTCGCAGATTCGCTCGCATTGCCACCGGGCGCCGAACATGCCACAAGGCACAAGGCCAATACCGGCACCATAAACAGGGCCGCAATCTTAGAAAGCTTCATAGTCATTCCTCCGTTTTGTCGAAGCTTGTTTACTTTTTATCGGCGGTCAAGGGAAGCTTTTCCGCCGACACATCCAGGCCATAGCGATAGCTGATGGCATCGACAGGACAGGCCCCGATGCACTTTCCGCACCGGATACATTCGGCATGATCGGGCGCGCGGACCACATCAACGTCCATCTGACAAACCTTTGAGCACTTGCCGCACGAGACACATTTGCATGCATCGACCCGAATCCCCAGCAGGGATACCTTATTCATGAGCGCATAGAATGCGCCGAGTGGACAAATCCATTTGCAGAAGGGGCGGTAGAACAAAACGCTCAGCACTACCACGGCAATGAGAACGGCAAGTTTCCAAGTAAAGAGATGTCCCAACGCAGATCGAATGCCGGCATTGGCAATGGCCAGCGGAATGGCGCCCTCGAGTACGCCCTGCGGACAGATGTACTTACAAAAGAACGGGTCGCCCATGCCCACGTCGTTAACCACCAAGACGGGTAGCAGCACCACGGCAAACAGCAACACGACGTACTTGATGTACGTGAGCGGCTTGAGCTTTTTCGTGGAGAACTTTTTGCCGGGAATCTTGTGCAGCAGCTCCTGCAGCCAGCCAAACGGGCACAGAAAGCCGCATACAAAGCGTCCCAGCAGCACGCCGAGCAAAATGAGCGTACCGGTGACGTAGTAAGAAAAGTTGAACTTGGATGAACCTACCACCGACTGGAACGACCCGATGGGGCACGCACCCGATGCCGCGGGGCACGAATAGCAGTTAAGTCCAGGTACGCAGACTGTTTTTCCCGCGCCCTGATAGATGCTTCCTTTGGCAAAGTTTGGCAGGTGAATATTGGTGACCAGCGTCGCCGCCGCCTGAATGAATCCACGAAATCGGGCCAAAACATGCGACGCAGTGTTTTCTCTTTTATCCAATTCCGATACACTCCAAGCACAGCCTAATCGCTTTGGCCAGCACGGCATCCGCCTCGCCACGCATAACACCAAAGCACACCATGGTGATTCCGACGATCAACAAAGCGACCTGTACCACGGGTTTTACCGCTTTGAACAACTCGACCACTCCTTTCGTTACGCGACCATTGGACCATATCGACCATAAAATCCGTGTTAAGCGCGATTTGGAATGTGCAAGGAGACTGTTATGCGTATTTTGATCGTCGAAGACGAGCGAGCACTGTGCGATGCAATCGCGCGCAGCTTGCGAAACCTGGCGTACAGCGTCGACTGCTGCCACGACGGACAGGAGGCGCTCGACCTGCTGGGCGTCGAAGTCTTTGACCTCGTGGTACTCGACCTCAACCTTCCCCGTATCGATGGCATGACCGTGCTCAGGGAACTTAGGAAAACCGACTGCGAGACCAAGGTACTGATTCTGTCCGCACGCGGCGAGGTCGCCGACAAGGTCGCCGGACTCGATGCCGGCGCCAACGATTACCTTACCAAGCCGTTTCATCTTGACGAGCTTGCGGCAAGGATCCGCAGCCTTACCCTCAGGCGCTTTGCACAAAGCGACATAGTATTAACCTGTGGAAAGCTCCGCTTTGACACCAAGGCGCGCATCGCTTCCGTAGACAGCGAGGCCCTATCTCTTACGCGCAAGGAAACGGGAATCTTGGAATACCTGATGCTTAATCAGGGGCGACCGGTAAGCCAAGAGGAGCTTATAGAGCACGTTTGGGATAGCAGCGTGAACAGCTTTAGCAACGCGACCCGCGTTCACATCTCGTCACTCCGCAAAAAGCTACGCAGCGCTTTGGGATACGACCCGATTCGCAATCGGATTGGAGAGGGCTACGTTATGGAGGATAGCGAATGAAAAGGCTTTCGCTGCAATGGCGCATAACGATTACGACGGCACTGCTCACGTGTGCGGCGTGCGTGCTGACGAACTGCCTGGTCGGCTATACGGGCATGCGCTACATGGATGCCATCGGCAGTAACATCTCGGCCTTTAACGCAACCGGCGAAAATTCGCCCCAGGCGTTCGACCCAACGAAAGCGACCCCCGATGACAAGGTCACGATCGTCGTAAACGACGCACAGGAGTCTTTTGGCACGACAGCCTGGTACATCACGGCTGGAGTAACACTCCTTGGCGGCGCGCTGGCATACTTTGTGAGCGGCCGTGCACTCAAACCGCTACGGGCTTTTGCGGCCCAGGTCGAGCGTGTGCAGCCTGACAACCTAAGCGAAATCAGGCTCAGTGAAGATGTGCCCATCGAGCTACAACGATGCAGCGCCTCTTTCAACGACATGATCGCCCGTCTTGGCGAAGGGTTCTCTGCACAGCGTCAGTTTACCGGCAACGCCGCACACGAGCTGCGCACCCCGCTCGCCCTTATGCAAGCACAGATTGAACTATTCATCTCCGAGCACTCCGGTTTGCAACCCGAAACGGCCGAGCTGCTCGGCCTGCTACAAGAACAAACCGAGCGCATGTCTCGAATGGCCAAGGTATTGCTCGAGATGAGTGAGCTCCGCAGTGTTCCTTGCGAGGACGATGTGGAGCTTGGCCCCTTGTCCGAAGAGGTCCTCACCGACCTTGCACCACTTGCCGAAAATAAGGGCATAGCCCTCAATTGTGCTGGAGACGCTCTAGTAATCGGGAGCGACACGCTCCTCTATCGGCTGGTGTTTAACCTGGCCGAAAACGCTATCCGCTATAGCCGCACCGACTCGAGCGTTACCGTCTCCATCTGCGACAACGACAGCCACGTGTTCCTGCGAGTCGAGGACCAGGGCCCGGGAATACCCAAGCAGTACCGTGAGAGCATCTTCCAACCGTTCTTTCGTCTAGACAAATCCCGCAGCAGGGCATACGGCGGCGCAGGACTCGGACTAGCGCTCGTTTGGGAGATTGCAGCTCTTCACGGTGGCACAGTAGAGGTCGAAACAAGTTCCGAGAACGGGACCACCATGCTCGTAAGCCTTCCAAAACGATCCGCAGCGTCAACCGAGCAGTAAAACGAAAGGGGTCCCGAGCAACAGGAGTACAATTGCTGCTATTGTTGCCAGCTGTTGGGAGATGGAAGATGGACTGCGATGGCTACCCATGCGTTCCCATGCCGTTGATGTGCACTGCCTTTGTGCCGGGGCAGATTGACGCTGCGGTTGCAGGCATTTCCGACCCCGATTCACGCACCATCGCCACGGCAGAAGCGCTGTACTTTCGCGGACAGGCCGCCCTCGCTGCCAAGACGGCGCGCCCCTATCTTGACGCCACCGATTCCGCACTGCGCTATTCCGCATGCTTTATCTGCGTATACGCCAGCCTGTCGCTCAACCGTATCGCCGACGCCCGCCGTTGTCTTGCGGGCATCCTCGATACGCCAACTGACGAGGAATCACCCGCCGTCCACGCCACGCATATCCTGTTCGCCTCGGCCGCAAGCGTCCTGCTGCACTTGTCTTCCCCGTATTCTGCCGAAGAGTTTTATCCGCTTGCGGCGCATCTGCCCGAAGGCCTGCGCCTGTTCGCCAGCTACGTGATGGCGCATGCCCTGTACCTGCGCGGCGAATATGGCCGCAGTCTGGGCATGGCGGAAAACGCCCTGATCATGAAACAGGGGAGCTATCCGATCTCGGAACTGTTCCTGCACCTGGCAGCTTCCATGGCATGCATGAGTCTCAAAGACGTCGCCGCCGCAAAAACGCACTTCGGAGCCGCTTGGAACATTGCGCGCCCCGACGGCCTTATCGAGCTCATTGGCGAGCACCACGGCCTTTTGCAGGGGCTCATCGAGGCATGCCTAAAATCGCAATACCCTGACGACTTCGCGCGCATCATCGAGATCACGTACCGCTTCAGCTACGGCTGGCGGCGCATCCACAACCCCGATTCGGGCGAGGACGTGGCCGACGATCTAACGACCACAGAGTTCACCATGGCCATGCTCGCCTGCCGCGGATGGACCAACGCCGAAATCGCTCGTCATATGGGAGTATCGCCGGGCACTGTCAAAAACCGCCTATCAGGAGTGTATGCCAAGCTTGGTATCGGAACTCGCGCCGAGCTGGTTGCCCACATGTTGCGCTAGCGGCCAGCCTGCCCGGCGTATCGAAAGCGCTCCGGGGGGCCTGACGCTTTCGCGCGCTCAAATTGGACATTTTGGCCATCGAACGGCACTACCGTGACAGGATGCCTTCTCGCAAAATTGGATTATTTCCACCGATGCCTGCGGGATGGGAGCCAAAGATGCTTGATCGCCGTTCGTTACTTGTTGCCGGAGCGTCCTCGCTGGCGAGCATTATGTTGCCGCGCGTGCCAGGAAGCGCAAACGCCTTCATATTGCCGTTCGCGCCCACCGAAGCCTATGCCGACGAAAAAGACCCCTTCAGGGTGCTCGTTCTCTCGCGCACCATGTTTGGTGTGGTCGTGGTCGATGTCGCCAACAAGAATACGCCCATCGCGGGTGCCCAGGTCACGCTCACATCGCGCTATGCCGCAGGCAAGCAGCTCACCGCCACTACCGATGACGAAGGCACGGCCATTTTTGAGGTCGCGCCGCTTTCGGAAGGCTACGTGGACGAGGCAACACTCCTTGACGCGTACGACTTTAACGGCGGTATCTCCATCAGCATGAAAGGCTACCGCGATGTCGAGATTCCCCTCGCGCGTGTCCAAGGCGGCACCGCCATTACCGCACCCACACGTCCGCTCTCCGATGGCGAGCCGTACTTTCGCCAGCTCACATTCGACGAATGGGACATCCAGTACGCTGAAGCCACGTTCATGGCATTGCCGAAGGACGACACGGCAAACGAACAGCCCGATACGCACTCCTTTACCGTGCAGGCACATCTGCCACAGGGTGGACAGGCAACGCTGTGCATCAACAAGGTATTGCCCGCCACGGGCAGCTCGCCCGAAACCGTCACGCAAATTGGCCAAGTCAAGGCCGGTGCATCGGGTTCGGATAATCTGGCGACATTCACGCTCGAAGACAAGTTCCTCGATGCGGCATCGGGCCTTCTGGAGGAAGGATGCAAGCTGCGCTTTGTGCTCGACTATCAGGGCAAAACCTACACGCTCTCCTCTCCCATGGCCGTTGTCACCGCGCCGGCCGCAAAGGCAGAATCGGGCTCGACCACCATCATTCCTACTACCATGGACCAAGAGATCACTCCGTTTGATTTTCCGGCGGCGTTTCCCGGCATCGGCGGCAATAAGTTCACGTGCTGGATGCCCTCATTCCCCATTTTGCTCGATTTCTCTTTTGCCGGGTACGTGCTGTTTGGCGGAGGATACAAACCAGCCAGCTATATGAACGATTCGGGCAACCCTGATCTGGAATACTGGAAGAAATCGCCGCGCGAGTCGGGCGCCAAGCAGGCAAACCGCTACCTCGACGAGATGGAAGGGAAGTGGAATCAGTACAAGAGCATGAGTGCCGGTTCGGGCACTGATCCAAGAAACACCAAGCTCCTTCGTCACCATTGCACGCTGCTGTTCACGATGGATATCGCCACACAGGTGTACGGATCGTTCGCCTACGATTGGGTAGGCAAAACCTGGGGCAGCAACAACGACCCCGCATACGGCAATATTAAGGCCCTCTTCCAGGTAAGAACCGACCTCAATAGGAACGAGCAGTATAACCTAGGACCGGTGCCCTATTAACTAAACGTCCACCACAGGGTGCTGGCGCAGCTGGCGCTCGCCGTGGGTGCCCACACGCACGGCAGCGGCGCGGCGTTTTTCAAGAACATTTCGCTCGACTATTCCAACACGTCGGGCTCATTCACCATCCAGATCGGGCTTGCCGTTACCTTTGGCGCCGGCGTTGCAGGCGTCGCCTCGTCTGCCGTGCGTGGCGCCGCATCCCTCACCCTGTTCATTGGGTACGAGAAGGCGGACGGGCACCAGCTTCCGCGGCTGCGCGTGGGTGCAGACGTCGATGTCGATGTGATACTCCAGTTCGTAATGTTCAAGTGGACCACCAAGGCTTGGTCGGGATCGTGGCCCACACTCCTCGATTCGTGGAATATGTCGGTGAACAATAGCAACCAGTATGTGCTCCAGCGCTCTGAGCTCGCATTGGGTGGAGATACGCCTTACACGTTGGATGCCCGCTTCGGCATGCCCGGCAACATCGAGGCGGGCGGCGTGCCGCAATTTATCGCATCGGCCACCATCGTCACCAACGCCGAGCTGCTCGCACGCGCTGAGGTTAAGGCCACTGCCGTAAACGCCGCGCCTGTCGTGCGCGATTGGGATCGGGCGGTCACGCGCATTGAGCTCGAGGCGGATGCAGAAAGCGACGACACGGGACAGATCGAGCATTTCGTCCATGCACTGATAGAGAACGACGAAAACGCCGCGCCGATGTATGAGTACACCTACATCGGTCAGGCAACGAACACCGTTGCCGACCCGAACGCCGATTCTGCCGGCGTGTCGGAGGACGAGCGTGGCGGCATCAAGCCCTCGAGCGACAACGTGCTGTTTGCTGGCGTGCTCAGCGAAGCCCACATGAAGCTGGCAATGATTGCCGGCGTAGAATGCCTGTTCCGTATCGCCTCGGTGCGCTACGACGACAATGGACGCTCGCGCCTGGTGGTACACACAAAGGCAAACGGGACGTGGTCCGCTCCCACGCCTGTAGACTTTCCCCTTGGGTTTGGCGAGGGCGACGTGGAGCGCGACAGCATATACGATTACGACTTCGACGTAGTGGAATATACGGACGGAAGAGGAAACCAGGACGCCTACGTGCTGCTGGTCTCGGGCGAGCGCCCCGCCGGCGACAACACCCTTTTCGATACGGCGAGCACATCCGGCATACTGTCCGTTGTGCGCCTGCGCATAAGCAACGACGGAGTT
>CAJMJM010000012.1 GCA_905213725.1 Collinsella aerofaciens | reverse complement strand
TGATTCCCTGCTTGGACGTCAAGGACGGCCGCGTGGTCAAGGGCGTCAACTTTGTGAGCCTGCGAGATGCGGGCGACCCGGTGGAGCTGGCCCGCGCCTACGACCGCGAGGGTGCGGACGAGGTCGTATTTTTGGACATTACAGCGACGAGCGACAACCGCGCGACGACCATCGAGATGGCGGCGCACGCGGCCGAGGAGCTCGCCATTCCCTATACCGTGGGCGGCGGTTTCCGCGACTTGGCGAGCATGCGAACCATGGTTGCCGCCGGTGCCGACAAGGTGTCGCTTAACTCTGCCGCCGTGCGTGATCCGTCGTTGATCAGCCAGGCCGCCGCGGCGTTTGGCAGCCAGGCCGTGGTCGTGGCGATCGATGCTAAGCGCGTCGGTTTGCCCGGCGCATCCGGTGCCGACAAGTGGGAGGTTTTTACCGCGGGAGGCCGCAACGCCACGGGCATCGACGCGGTGGCGTGGGCCGAGGAGGCGGCTCGCCGCGGCGCCGGCGAGATCCTGCTGACCAGCATGGACCGCGACGGCACCAAGGCTGGCTTTGACCTGGCGCTCACCCGCGCCGTGGCGCGCGCGGTGCCGATTCCGGTGATTGCGAGCGGCGGCGTGGGCACGCTCGAACATTTTGCCGAGGGCGTGATCGAGGGCGAGGCCGATGCCGTGCTGGCGGCCAGCGTCTTTCACTTTGGGACGTTCAGCATTCGCGAAGTCAAAGAGTATATGGCCTCTCAAGGTATTCCTGTGAGGCTGGACTTCTAATGCTGCGGCTTGCCCAGGCACCCGACCTTCCGGCTCCAACCCTCCTCGCGTACTTAAGTACGCGTCGTCGGGCTTGTCGCTCGGAATCTCGGGCACCTGGACAACCCTCACCGACCTGCGAAGTTTGAATTTGGGAAGAGAAATGGAAGAGATAACCGATCCTTCAAAGCTTACATACGACGCCAAGGGGCTGATTCCTTGTGTGGTTCAGCAGTATGACACCGGCGAGGTGCTTATGGTTGCTTGGATGAACGAGGAGTCGGTGGGGCTGACGCTCAAGACCGGCACCACGTGGTTTTGGAGCCGCAGCCGCCAGGAGCTCTGGAACAAGGGCGCGACGAGCGGCAACATGCAGGCGGTCAAGGAGCTTTGGGCCGACTGCGATAGCGATACGCTGTTGGTCAAGGTCGACTCGCCGGGTCCGGCCTGCCATACCGGCAACCGTACCTGCTTCTTTAAGAAACTCGTGTAGGGCGGGCGCGCGACCAGGCGCTTGGCCAACCAGAAAGGAATGAACCATGGGTGTGCGCACCGCAAACGTTCAGGATGGAAATATCGGTGAGACGCTGACAGGTCTGGCCGAGGTGATTCACGGTCGTCGCGATGCGTCGCCACAGGAGAGCTACACCGCTCGTCTGTTGACCGACGTCGAGGACGAGCTGCTCAAGAAGCTTGCCGAGGAGGCGAGCGAGGTCATCATGGCCTGCAAGGATAACGATCACGACCACATCCGCTACGAGGCCGGCGACCTGATCTATCACCTACTCGTGACGCTCGAGCGCTACGGCATTACCCTCGACGAACTGGCCGGCGAACTCAACGCCCGCCGCCACTAGTCGTTTGGGACAGTCTTTGTTGGTGTAACGGGGTCATGGAAGTTGCGGTGAAATAGGGACTGTTTAAGCGCTTCATCAGGCAAAACAATTCCTATTCCACCGCAACTTATGAAGGGATGGCTAGGCGAGGGGCGTGGATTCCCATTCGCCGGTGGCGTGGGGGATGCCGAAGGTTCGATAACCGCAGTCGTAGGCGTGCGCCTGGGCCTCGCGGATGTTCCAGCAGATATCGCAGGCGCGGTGCGCGTCCGAGCCAAAGGTGATGGGTACCTCGGCGTGGGCGAAGCAACGCAATAGCCCGGTCGCGGGATAGTAATCGTCGAGCCCCTTGCGCGGCGCGGCGGTCGAGACCTCAACGCGGCGGCCTGTGTCGTGAGCGCACTCGGCCATCTGCCCCCAGAACGGCGTCGGGTCAAAGTCGGGCGCAAAGCCTTCCTTCGAAAAGCGCATGACCAGGTCGGGATGGGCCATTACGTCAAAGTTGAGTGAGCTTTCGCAGGCGCGGCACCAGTCGTCGACGTAGCGCTCCCACACGCCGTGTACCCTCAGGTTTTCCCAAACATGCAGGTTGGTGTCATCGTCGATCCAGCCGCAGCGCGAATCGGGCGTATCGGGACGAGCGACGTCCTCCGTTCCCGCCGTACCCGCGGCACCGGCCATGATATCGCCTGGGTTGCCAATCCAGTGCACACTGCCCAGGCGCACGACGGCGCCCTGGGACCAGCGCTCAACCAAAGGCTCGCAGCCCTCGTACCAATCGCATTCGAAACCGTAGATAAAGGTGAGTTCTGGCGCAATCTGAGCGGCAAGATTGCGAGCGTCCTCAAAAGCCAGACGATGCGCCGGGAGGTCACCCTCAGTAACCTGCACCTCGCAGTTAGCATCCATGCTGGCGGGCAGGGTGAGATGGTCGGTCGAGACCATGACGCGGCAGCCGGCCGCAGCAGCGGCACGGACGTTGTCCTCAAACGAGGCATGCCCGTCCGAAAACGAGGTGTGGGTATGGCAATCGACCAGCGGGCACATGGGCATAGCGGCTCCTTTGCGTCAAGCGAATCCGCTTCATTGTAATGGCGCAGCTCTCAACACGCCGGGCACGCCGGGGATCGAAATCGATTGGAAAGGTTGCGCGGCGCGTGGTGCGGCCTCGCTTGCTCTCAAAACGTGTACGTCAGCCTCCAAAACCGACAAATAACGACATGTTTGGAGGCTGACGTACACGTTTGGATGGGGGCGAGGGCGGCGACGGACGAAAGTCACGCTTGTGCCACGTCCGATGTGCTAGCGTTTGGGTGGACAAAACGAGCCCGCGCGGAAAGGATCCGGACCGTATGCAATGCGATAGCACATCTCCGCTGTCTCGCGAGACCGATGCGCCCGAGACCATCGTCAAGCTGGAATGCGACATCGACGATGCGTCGCCCGAGGTGCTCGCCTACGCCGCCGACCGTCTGCGCGGGGCGGGTGCGCGCGAGGTGCATTGGCTGCCCCTCTATTGCAAGAAAGGCCGCCCCAGCTGGCAGCTACAGGTAATCTGTGCTCACGAGGATATCGAGCGCCTGCAGACGATTATCTTTTTGGAAACCACGACCAACGGCATTCGTCGCCAGGTCATGGAGCGCGTTTGCCTGCCACGCCGCTTTGAGCGCGTAACGACGCCATGGGGCGAGGTGTCCGTTAAAGTGGCCACCCTGCCCGACGGCAGCGAGCGTGCAGCGCCCGAGTACGAGGACTGCGCCCGTCTCGCTCGCGAGCATAATGTGCCGCTCCAGCGCGTGATGCGGGCGGCCCAGAGCGCGGCACTGCGATTTGAATAACGCGGCTGGTGGCGACATCCTGCGCCTAGCCATATCAACCCCATTCGAAAGGATCTCCCCATGAAATACCTCATCGCCTCCGACATCCACGGCTCGGCATACTGGGCCGAGCGCCTCTGCGCCGCCATCGAGTCCGAGCAGCCTGACCGCGTCGTGCTGCTGGGCGACCTGCTCTACCACGGTCCACGCAACGACCTGCCACGCGATTACGCTCCCAAGCGCGTTATCCCGCTGCTCAACGCCCTGGCCGACCGCATCATCGCGGTGCGCGGCAACTGCGACGCCGAGGTCGACCAGATGGTGCTCGACTTCCCCGTCATGGCCGACTACGCCACGCTGTTCGACGAGACCGGCCGCGAGCTGTTCCTGACGCACGGCCATGTCTTTGGCGCCGGCATGCACAACAGCGTCGACCACGCGCCCGCGTTGCCCGAGGGCTCCGCGCTCGTCTACGGCCACACGCACATCAAGGTCAACGAGGAAAGCGCCGCGCACCCGGGCCTGTGGCTCTTCAACCCCGGCAGCGTGAGCATCCCCAAGGACGGCACGCATAGCTACGGCATCTACGAGGGCGGAGCGTTCCGCCACGTGATCCTGGAGGAGGACTAACCATGGCGCAGCACATGGCTCAGCAAAATGCCAAGGACTCGCGCGATTTGTCCACGCTGGTCGACGCGTCGGCCGAGCTACAACATCTGGTGCAGACCGTCTGGCGCTTGCGTCAGCCCGACGGCTGCCCGTGGGACCGCGAGCAGACGCACCGCAGCATTGGCAAGAACATGATCGAGGAGGCCTACGAGGCGCTCGACTGCATCGAGGCGGACGACGCGGTTCACCTGCGCGAGGAGCTGGGTGACGTGCTCATGCAGGTCGTGCTGCATGCGCAGATCGCGGCGGACGCCGGCGAGTTTACGCTGGCCGACGTGGCGCGCGATATTGACGCCAAGCTCATTCGCCGCCACCCACACGTATTTGGCGATGCGGATGCCGAGAGCTCCGACGAGGTGCTCAAGATCTGGGACGAGGTCAAGCTTGCCGAGAAGGCCGCCAAGGACAAGGCTGTGGCAGCAGGCGAGGCCGCGCCCGAGGGTCTGCTCGATGGCGTGCCCACGCATCTGCCGGCGCTGATGCAGGCCCAGAAGGTGTCGCGCAAGGCGGCTGCCGTGGGCTTTGAGTGGGAGACGGTCCAGGATGTGTGGGACGAGGTCGCCGAGGAGCGTGCCGAGTTTGAGGCCGAGGCCCCCGGCTCGCCCGAGCGCGAAATGGAGTTTGGCGACCTGCTCTTTGCCTTGGTCAACGTCGCGCGCAAGGAGGGCATTGACGCCGAGAGCGCCCTTCGTGCCAGCACGGCAAAGTTCCGCCGTCGCTGGGCCGCGATGGAGCAGATGGTGGCCGATGCTCACGTGGATCTTGCCGAGCTTTCGACCCACGGCCTCAACGACCTGTGGGATGCCGCAAAGGCGGAGGAGTAAGACTGCGGGAACGACGGGCTGACACGCCTCATCGTTCCCGCTAAATTTTTCGAAAATCAAGTGTATCCCTCGGCTAACTTAGGGCATAATGCAAAAAGTGCGACATGGCTAACTTACGGAGGCGCACCGACGGTGCACGGTCAGCCGGTCGCTTGCATCCACTACGTTTCCAAGTGAGAGGGAGACAACATGAGCGATATTTTGGACGTCTACGGTCGCGAGGTGCTCGACAGCCGCGGCAATCCCACCGTCGAGGTCGAGGTCGTGCTCGAGGACGGCAGCTTTGGCCGCGCAATGGTGCCTTCGGGTGCTTCGACCGGCGCCTTTGAGGCCTGCGAGCTGCGCGATGGCGACAAGGGCCGCTACCTGGGCAAGGGCGTTTCGCAGGCCGTCGAGCACGTTAACAACGAGTGCGCTAACGCCGTCGTGGGCCTCGACGCCTTCGACCAGCGCGCCGTCGATGCCGCGCTGATTGCCGCGGACGGTACGCCCAACAAGACCAAGCTCGGCGCCAACGCCATCCTGGGCGTGTCGCTGGCCGTTGCCCGCGCCGCAGCCGAGTCGGCGGGCCTGTCGCTGTACCAGTACCTGGGCGGCGTCAATGCCCACCTGCTGCCCACGCCCATGATGAACATCCTCAACGGCGGCGTGCATGCCGACAATAACGTTGACTTCCAGGAGTTCATGATCATGCCGGTGGGCGCCCCGAGCTTTGCCGAGGGCCTGCGTTGGTGCGCCGAGGTCTACCACACCCTCAAGGGCGTGCTGCACGAGGCTGGCCTGGGCGGCGGTGTGGGCGACGAGGGCGGCTTTGCGCCCAACCTCAAGACCAATGCCGAGCCGTTCGAGTACATCACCAAGGCCGTGGAGAAGGCCGGCTTTAAGCCCGGTGTCGAGTTCATGTACGCCATGGACCCAGCCTCGACCGAGTTCTACAACGCTGAGACCGGTATGTACGAGCTCAAGGGCGAGGGCGTTGAGTACACGAGCGCCCAGATGGTCGATTACTGGGAGAAGCTCGTCGACACTTATCCCATCATCTCCATCGAGGACGGCATGGCCGAGGAGGACTGGGACGGCTGGGTCGAGCTTACCCGCCGCATTGGCAATAAGGTGCAGCTCGTAGGCGACGACCTGTTCGTCACCAACACCGAGCGCCTCAAGAAGGGCATCGAGCTGGGTGCCGCCAACGCGATTCTGGTCAAGGTCAACCAGATCGGCACGCTCACCGAGTCGCTGGAGGCTATCGAGACCGCCAAGGAGGCCGGCTACGCTTGCATCGTGAGCCACCGTTCTGGCGAGACCGAGGACTCCACGATCGCCGACCTGGTCGTGGGCGTTAACGCCGGTCAGATTAAGTCGGGCGCCCCGTGCCGCAGCGACCGTATCGCCAAGTACAACCAACTCATCCGTATCGAGGACGAGCTCGAGGGCAGCGCGCGCTTCGCCGGCAAGGCCGCGTTCTACAACATTCGCTAGGCAAACGGCGTGCGCGGGGCGGGGCTGACTCGGATTCGCCTCGCTCCCGCCGGGCGCTGTTGAGCACCATTGGGCGCTGGGCCATATGGCTCAGCGCCTTTTTTATGTCGAGCAAGGGCCGCCGAAGGCGTTGCGCGCGCTCGTGCTATAACTAAAAGACTTAGCGCAAACAAACCTCAACCGCACAAGGCGCACATGGATCAGATTTACGACAACAGGTACTATTCCGCCGGTTCGCGTGAGCCGTCACCTCGCCGTGCGCGCACGGTGCAGCTCGGCGGGTCCGATTACGCCGGTGCCGACTGCTCCACGCAGCGACCGACAAGTGCCTCACACTCCCGTGCTCAAGTGAATACGTCGACGGACCGCCCGCTACGTTCGGTGCGCCCGGCGCACTCGGAGCATGCTCAGCGTTCCTCGGCTCAAACGCATGAAAAGCCGAGTAGGCCCTCGAACCGTCTTTCGGGCTCGGACTTCATGCATTACGCCAACGATAACGCGGTGGTCAAGGCAATCTACGACTTTACCCACGGTCCCCAGCGGGGGCTGTTTGTTGGCATTGTCGTCGCCCTGGCGCTTGTGAGCCTGTATTTCCCCGTGCGCGACCTGTATGTGGCAAAACGCTCGAGCGACATCTTGGCCAAGCAGGTCGAGATTCGCGAGCAATATAACGACGACCTGCAAAAAAGCGTCGACAAGCTGCTCTCGGAGGAGGGTATCAAGGACGCGGCATCCGAGGACCTGGGCCTGGTGATGCCCGGCGAGAAGAGGATTGAAGTGCAGGGCCTGGACGACGATTCGGATGCCTCGTCGAGCAAAAAGTCCTCAAACGCCAAGAAGGCCAGCGAAGTGGCCAAGGAAATCGAAGAAGTCGGTAAGGACGCGCCGTGGTACATCCAAGCGCTCGACATGCTGTTTGGGTTTAACGGCGTCGAGGGTCAGACGGTCGTGTCCAACGGCAAATAGCGCCCGGAGGGGAGCTCGCAATGACAAATTGCAAACGCTATAAGGTGGCCGCGATCGACCTGGGAACGGTGTCGTCGCGACTGGTGTTGGCCCAGGTCGAGGGCGGGGCAATCGTGGAATCGTCCAAGCATACCGAGATTACCGATCTGGGTGAGGGCGTGGACGCGACGGGCCGCTTTTGCGAGGCGGCCGTTGAGCGCGTGCTCGCTGCGTGCCGCATGTTTGTGGACGAGGCTCGTGCCTTTGGGGCCGCGTGCATCTGCACCACCTGCACGAGCGCCGCGCGTGATGCGTCCAACGCAGCACTGCTGCTGGACGGCCTGCGCGATCTGGGGCTTGAGCCACAGGTGATTCCGGGCGAGGTCGAGGCACGCCTGACGTTTTTTGGCGTGGCGCACGACTTTGCCGGCGAGCGCATCATTGTTGCCGATTCGGGCGGCGGATCCACGGAGCTCGCGACGGGCGTCTATGCGCCGGAGCGTGGCATCTTTGCGCTAGAAGGGACGCGCTCGCTGGACATTGGCTGCCGCCGCGTGACGGAGCGGTTTTTCTCGACGCTGCCACCCGCACGCGGCGAGCTTGCTGCCGCTGCCGCGTGGGCAGGCGAGCAGTTCGCCGCCTATTTTGAAGGCCTGCCCAGCGACTTTGAGCGCGCCGAGCGTCTGGTCGCGGTGGGTGGCACGGTGACTACGCTGGTGGCTCTGGTCCACGAGCTGGAACCGTACGATTCGAGCTTTGTTCACCTACGCGAGCTGTCGCTGGAGCAGATTTCGGCCGCTATCGAGCGCATGTCTGCGTTGGATGTTGCAGGCATTGCCGCGTTGCCGGGCGTGCAGCCCAAGCGCGCGAACGTGATCTTGGCAGGTGCCGTGGTGATTCGCGAGCTCATGCGAGCCGGCGGCTACAAGACGCTCACCGTAAGCGAGAACAGCCTACTCGCTGGCATGGCCGCCACCATCAACGAGGTTCTCGACGGCGCGACTCCCACCATCGCCTGGACCCCCACTCTCAGCACCCTCTAAATAATTTGCGGTGAAATACGGACTAAAATCGCCCTTTCGGGCGCCAAACAGTCCCTATTCCACCGCAACTCAACAGCCGGCACCTGGGGACAGTCCTTGCGGGGCGTCCCCACAGCGCCTATGCCAGCTTGTCGATTTGCCCAATCTCCCAAAGCGGAATATTGACGAGCATGCCCTCGTCTCTATATGCCGCCAGGGAGCTCCTCACGCAACGCTCGAGCTTGAGTTTTTCGCAGGCTATTTTCAGACTCTTCGCTTTAAGGTTCTCTGCCGCCTTGACCTCAAGCGGAAGCACGGTTCCCGCATGGTCGATGGCAAAGTCGGTTTCGGCATTGCCAGAGGTAGAGGACCAATACGCGGGAGTTTTATCCTGGAGCAAAAGCTCCTGCGCGACGTATTGTTCGGTCAGCGAACCTTTGAACTCGGTAAAAACAGCGGATCCGTTAAGAACGATGGCCGGAGAGAGACCGGAGAGCGCTCCGAGGATGCCGGTGTCGATGCAGAACAGTTTGAAGCCCGAGAGGTCTTCGTAGCTCGAGAGCGGCGCCTTTAGAGCGGAAACACGTGGCACCTTATGAACGATTCCGTAGTCCGTGAGCCACTGGAGGCTTTCCTCGAAATCGCGTGCGCGCGCTCCGGGGCGAAGGGCGCCATAGACAAACTTCTTGTTCTCTTTGGCAAGCTGGCCGGGAAGGGATTTCCAAACCAACCTCATGCGCTCGATGATGCGGGCGGGTGCATGTTTGCCAAAATCGGATTCGTAAGCCTCGATGATTTGCTGCTGAAGCCTTCGGGCTTCGATGAAGTCGCGTGTCTCGGCGAAAGCGGAGACAACTTCGGGCATACCGCCGACAACAAGGTATTCCTTGAGCAAGTGTTCGAGCTTTTCGGTAACGTTTGCTAGAAGGTTCATGTCTGCGGCAAGGATGGCGTCGGCGAGCGGGTCGCCGTCGACGGCACGAACGAACTCGGCGAACCCCATGGGACGCATGGTGAGCTGGTCGATTTTGCCGACGGGAAATGACTCGTTTTCGCGTCGGAGCGCGAGGCCCATATAGGAACCGGCTGCTACGATGTGGTATTCGGGTGCAAGCTCGTTGAAGTACTTGAGCGAGGTGATCCCGCGCGGGGCCTCTTGGATCTCGTCGAAGATGATGAGCGTGTCTGCTGGCGTTACAGTTTGGCCACGTAGGAGTTCTATCTGGGAGATGATGCGCTTGGGGTCGAGGTCCCCATCGAACAGCGAGCGTGTGCTCGGCTCGAGCATAAAGTCAAAACGAATGACGTTTCGATACTGCTGGCTTGCGAATTCGTTAAGAAGCCAAGTCTTTCCTGTCTGGCGGGCTCCCTTAAGCAAGAGAGGTTTGCGATTCGTCCTTGATTTCCAAGCGATAAGTTCGCTCATAAGCTGTCGCTGCATATTGCCTCCCAACCCTCTCGGTTAGTATAAGGCCATTTGGGTGTTTCCATCGGAAAATGTGCGAGACAACCACGTTTTTCCATCGGAAAATGTGCGAGACAACCACGTTTTTCCATCGGAAAATGTGGTAGGAAACTCATTGGGTGGGCGGAAAAAGTAGTCAAAAAAGCCCCGTCCCAAATGAGCTGCTCTGCAGTTGACGGCGTCCAAAAGAAACGAGCCCGCATCCCTGGGGAACACGGGCTCGCAAGCAATCATATGGTAGGGGCGGTGGGACTCGAACCCACAATCCTTGCGGCGAGAGATTTTAAGTCTCCTGCGTATGCCAATTCCGCCACGCCCCCGTGAGACTAGAAGTCTAGCACAAGCCGTCCGTTACGCGTTGACGGCCATCGAGTGTTGGCCCGACTTCTCCAGGAACTCTTGGAACTTTGCCTCGTCGCCCTTGTTTTGATACTGCAGGGCCAGCAGGTACTCCAGTCGGCAGCGCTTGACCGGGTCGTCGCCGACATCCTCGAGCATGCGCTCCAGCTCGGGAATGTCGTTGTGGCGCTTGAGGATCATCGTGTCGTACATCAGCTGGCATTCGTGTGCGACCGCCTCGGCCTGACCGCCCTCAAAGCCCTTGATCTCGTGCAGAAGCTCCTTGGACTTTTTGCGGTCCTCCTGGCCAACGTAGTAGTTAAAGGCTTTGATCACCAGGTCGACGCGCTGCATCTTGGGCAGGTTGAGTCCCAGTAGCAGGTCGAACATCTCGTCGGCGCGCTTATGGTCCTCGCGCAGCAGATAGGAGTTCAGGCGCAGGTAGTCGCGGTTGTAGCGCGGGTACAGCATGCTGGTGAGTTTGCCGTCGAGCTAACGATCGAACTCGTCCCACTGCTTGGCGGCCATCAATTGCTGCAGGCGTTTGAACGTGGTGCGTTTTTTGACGCTAAAGAACACCGACACGGCGATGCAGATGATAACGACGGCGGTCCAGAGGGTGCGGGAATCGGGCATTTCAAAGTCCTTAGTCGCTCTTAAAGCGAGCGGTATGACAACACGTACTAGATGTATTATACGCAGCGTGCAAGCAAACTGGCATAAAAGCTCATCGAGGCTGAGTGCCATCGCTCGCTGCGGTACACTTACCTAAAGTAAACCATGAAGGGAGACATTACCTATGAAGAAGATCGTTTTGGCTTGCGGTGCTGGCGCTGCTACTTCCACACTCGTTGCCCAGAAGGTCGCCACCTTGCTCGACGCCAACGGTTACGCCGACAAGTACGAGATCGTGCAGTGCGCCATCTCCGAGGCCAAGGACTACTGCGACGAGGGCGCCGACCTGCTGATCGCCACCACCGTTGCCCCCGAAGGCCTCACCTGCCCGTACGTGAGCGGCGTGCCCTTCATGACCGGCATGAACCGCGTCGCTGCCGAGAAGGCCGTTCTCGACGTCATGGCTCAGTAGGCACTGCCTGTATGAGTGAGCAGAACGTCAACCCGGTCGAGCTCTTTGGCATGCGCGTTGCCCATGTGGGCATTAACGCCGCCGACCCGGCAGACGCCCTGGAGATCGCGGAGCTGTTCTCGACGATGATGGGCCTGCCTGTTATCGAGACCCCGGTTTCGTACTTCAACGATTCGCTGGTCGAGGTCATGAAGCAGAACGGTCGTGGCACCAAAGGCCACATCGGCTTTGCCGTTAACGACATCGATGCAGCTGAGAAGTGGTTTGCCGAGCGCGGGCTCGAGGTCAACGAGGAGTCGCGCGCGCTGCTACCCGACGGTGGTACCAAGCTCGTGTACTTTAAGCGCGAGTTCGCCGGCTTCGCCGTGCACCTGTGCCGCGAGTAGCGCACAAGCTGTCATAGCTAGCAAAAAGGGATAGGGCTGCGTGGCCCTATCCCTTTATTTATGCCGAGGGGCTTCCTACCGCGGCAGGCGAATCGTAAAGCGGCTGCCGACGCCCTCGACCGAGGTCACGCCGATGACGCCGCCGTGGCTATCGACGATCCACTTGGCGATGGCGAGCCCCAGGCCCGAGCCCTGCGCTCCGGCATCGCGCGCGTTGTCGGCGCGGTAGAACCGCTCGAACGCGTGAGCTGCGGATTCCTGGTTCATGCCGATGCCCTCGTCCTCAACGCTTATGTCGATCGTGCCCGCGCCCGCATCCGGCGCTACGCCAAACGAGATGGGCGTGCCCGCGTCCGAATACTTGGCGGCGTTTTGCACGATCACGCGCAGAGCCTGCTTCACGAGCGCGACATCGACGGACGCGTCGCAGCGCGGGTCGCTGATAAGCGCAGCGTCAAAGGCCAGCCGATACGTGTGCCCGGCATCGATCATCTGCGATTCTGCGCAAACCTCGCCGACCAGTGCAGCCAGGTTGGTATGCGCACGCCGCAGGACCGTGCGCCCGGCATCGCCGCGCGCCAAAAACAGCAGCTGCTCCACGAGCTCCTGCATGTGCTCGCTTTCGGCCTTGAGGGACGCGATGGATTCCGCCAGCACGTCCGGGTCGTCTTTGCCCCAGCGGTCGAGCATGTTCACGTAGCCCTGAATCACCGCGATGGGCGTGCGCAGCTCGTGGCTTGCATCGTTGACAAAGCGCATCTGCTGCAGCTTGGCCTCTTGCATCTGGCGCAGCAGGCGGTTGAGTGCGACCTCGATGCTTGCCAGGTCGGCGTCGCCGGTGGTGACGCTCGGCGAGTCGACGCTCGCGCGCTCGATGGCTTGCTCCAGCGTTTCCATCTTGCCGCCGGAGAGCTGCATGCGGCCGAGCTCGTCCACGCGCAGGGCCAGGTCGTTGAGCGGCGCCATGGTGCGGCGCACACGGCGAGCGCCGCCGAGCATATCGAGCATGCTGATGACCTGCCAACCTACAACAACGATATAGAGGGGCCAAAGTGCGATGAGGTCCTGCGCGAGGGGGAAGGTCTTGGTGGTACGCGCAAGCTCGACGGTATAGGTGAGCGTTGTCAGGTCCCAGCCGCGCGCGGGCTTCAGCGACATGCCGCGAACGGTGGCGCCGGGGATCCATCCTGCGGTAAACGCGCTGTCGGGCAGTGTCTGGTTGTATCCATAGACGAGGATCGCCGCCGCAATCACCACCAGCAACAGATCGAGCCAGACGTAGCTCATCAGGCGGCGCCACATATAGCTCCAGTTGATGGCGCGGGCGATGGAGGTGACGCGCTTGGCCTCGGCGTTACGCGCGGCAGACATAGCCCACCCCGCGCACGGTCTGGATGATGCGGGCGCCGCCGGCGTCCTCGATCTTGGCGCGTAGATGCGCGATGTGCACGTCGACGTTGTTGGTGTCGCCCATGTATTCGTAGCCCAGCGCTTCGTGCGCGATGCGTTCGCGCGTGAGCACGGTCTCGGCATGCGCCATAAGCAGGGCGAGGACATCGAACTCGCGGGCCGTGAGCGCAATGGGCGAGCCGCCGACCGTGACTTCGCGGCGGTCGGGGTCGAGCGCAACCGAGCCCACGGCGAGCGTGGCGGGGGAGAGCGAGGCGGAAACCTGGGTCGAGTCACTGACCGGGGGCATCGCAGTGGCGCCGACACCCGTGCCGCCTGCCGCGCCCGTCCCAACGCCGCCAACGCCCGAAGCCGCCCGCACGGCCTCCGAGCGCTTCAGCGCAACGCGGATCCGTGCGAACAACTCCTCAATCGCAAACGGCTTGGTCAGGTAATCGTCGGCGCCGGCATCGAGCCCGGCCACCTTGTCCATCACGGCATCTCGCGCGGTGACCATAATCACCGGCACATCCTTGTGCTTGCGTACGCGCCGCAGGACCTCCATGCCGTTGAGCTGCGGCAACAACACGTCGAGCAGAATCAGATCGTAGTCGCGCTCCAGCGCCAGGTCCACGGCGGTGCGGCCGTCGGCGGCGTGCTCCACCTGGTAGCCCTCGTGCTCCAGCTCGAGCGTCACAAAGCGGGCGATTTTCTCCTCGTCCTCTACGATCAGGATCCGTGCCATGCGTGCCCCCGTCTGCGATTACTTGTCGTCGTTCAGATTTTGCTTGATGTCGTCCGCGGCATCAGCGGCGTGATTCATAAGGTTGTTGATGCTGCCGGGCACGTCGCCGTCGCTGTCGATGCGGTAGCGCATGCCAAAGAACAGGCCAATCAGCATCAGCCAAATCGTAGCGCCCCAGGCAAACAGGGCGATGATGGGGATCAGGATGGGGATGTTGAGGATGATCGCATCGCGGCGCGTGGCGATAAACTTGGTGTCCAGGCTCAGGCGGAAGAGCTTTTTGAGGTACTCCCATACGCTGTCCATCTTCTTGGAGAAGTCGGTCTTTTCGCTCGACTTCTCGTAGGCGGCCTGCGCGGCGACCATCTCGGCTGAGGGCTCATCGACTGGCGCGGACTCGGTGGCGGCGTGCGCCGACGTGGTCTGCGTCTTGCCCTGCGACTCGAGCCAAATGATGGCGTCCAAAACGTTGCCGTCGGCGGCGTCGAGCGCGGCCTTGGCATCGGTGTAGCTCACGTTGCACTTGGTGCGGATGGTTTCAACTTTTTCGAGGTCGTCCATGACCTGTCCTTTCGTTCGATGGGCGCGACGCCGGACGATTTGCCCGGGCGCGAGCGTTGCGTTCGGCGGTCTGCGTTGCGCGGCGCCGCCCCGCCCTTGGTCGAACTCTATAGTGCAGGTTATAGATTAAGCGATTCTTGAGCCAAGATTAACGTTGGATGAGTTTTTGGGTGGCGGTGGGAAAAGTATTAGACCTCGATAGCGGGGGATGTGGTGCCGGTGCAAAACGGCGTCAAAGGTTGGTCGAGCAGGCGGTTTCTCCATTGATGTCCGCACAGCATGTGACACTTACCCTGCCGCCCCGCTCTGCCGCGGCGGCATGCGTCTGAACAACGACCCTCTAAGGAGTTCGATACCGATGAGTGACAACGCAAAGCATCTCGCAAAGAAGTGCGTTAAGGACGCGGGGCCGTGCCTCGCGCTGTGCGTAGCCGGCGCAGCGGTCGCGCTGTTGGCTGTTCTGGGGCCGTTCGACGTGCTCCGAAGTGCCAGCTTTCTGCATGTTTGCATGGCTCTTGCCGGCGCCACGATGACCGGCGGCGTGCTCGATCTGATCTTTTGGGTGTTTGACCCGTTTGGATGGAAGAGCGAGGGGTAGGTCCCAAAGGATGGAAGGGCTGGAACGGTTGACTTAGTGATCGTGCAGAATGTGGGCTAGCGACTTACAGGGAAGTGGTAATCCGATGACGGTCTATGTAACAGGCGATATTCATGGCGGCGCTGACATGCAAAAGCTCCGCGATTGGGAGCTTGGGGATAGCCTGGCGAGCGACGACTATCTCATCATCGCGGGCGACTTTGGCTTTCCCTGGGACTTTTCTACCGAGGATTGTGCCGATATTGCTTGGCTGGAGTCGCGCCCCTACACCGTGCTGTTTGTCGACGGCAACCACGAGCGTTTCGATCACTGGGCGGAACGCCCCATGGAGTTGTGGCACGGTGGGCTGACGCAGCGCCTGTCGGATACCTCGCCCATACGGCGCCTGACGCGCGGCGAGGTTTTTGAGCTCGACGGCTCAACGGTCTTTACCATGGGCGGCGCCACGAGCGTGGACAAGGAATACCGCATTCCGTATTCCAGCTGGTGGCCGCAGGAGCTGCCGGACGAGCGCAACTTTGAGGAGGCGCGGGCAAAGCTCGACAGCGTGGGCTGGACGGTCGACTACGTGATCACTCACACCTGCTCTACGCGCATGCTTTCGTCCACGCTTTATCCAGCGTCCGGCTGGAATTGCCCCTCCGTTGATCGGCTTACGGCATTTTTCGATGAGCTGGAAGACCGCTTGGACTACAAGCGCTGGTACTACGGGCATTTTCATCGGGATACCAACCCGGCCGAGCGTCACACCGTGCTCTACGACTGCATCGTTCGCTTGGGCGACGAACTCCAGCCCTGGGATGTTGCGTAGAGGCGGGGTGGCTGGCTACTCGACCGTTACAGTGATGTTCTCCCGATGCGCGCGGATGACGTCCCAGCTAAAGTGCTCGACCAGCTGCTCGGCGGTACGCGGCGTGGTGTCCGGCGCGATGCCTGTTTGCCCGGCGAGCCATCCCAACAGTGCCTCGGGTGTGCCAAAGCGGGTGCGGAGCTCGCCCAGGTCCAGATCGCGATCGCGCTTGGAAAGGCGGCGGCCGTCCGGTGACATGAGCAGCGGAATGTGCGCGTAGTGCGGCGTGGGCAGTCCCAGCAGATGTTGCAGATAGATCTGGCGCGGCGTGGAACCAAGCAGGTCGCATCCGCGTACGATCTCGGTGACGCCCATGGCAGCGTCGTCGACCACCACGGCCAGCTGATAGGCAAACACGCCGTCGCTGCGGCGCACCAAAAAGTCACCGCACTCGGTGGCGAGTGCTTCGCATTGGGCTCCGTACGTGCGGTCCACGAATTCGATCACGTCGCTGGCGAGGTCGTCGACGGTGGGCACGCGCAGGCGCGTGGCCGGAGCACGCAGGGCACTGCGGCGGGTGATTTCATCAGCAGAAAGACCTCTGCAGGCGCCGCGGTAGATGGGCGTGCCGTCGCTGGCGTGCGGCGCGCTCGCGGCGTGGAGTTCGGCACGCGTGCAAAAACAGGGATAGGTGAGGCCGGCGTCTTGCAGCTGGCGCAGGGCGTCCTCGTACAGATCCAGGCGATCGTGCTGGTAGTAGGGGCCTTCGTCCCACTCGAGCC
This sequence comes from Collinsella aerofaciens, assembly GCA_905213725.1. Lineage (GTDB taxonomy): Bacteria > Actinomycetota > Coriobacteriia > Coriobacteriales > Coriobacteriaceae > Collinsella > Collinsella aerofaciens_BZ. The sequence continues at coordinate 9,560 of CAJMJM010000012.1, read as the reverse complement.
CCAGCCAGGTCAGATCGTCAATCAGTTGAGCGGCAAGTTCCGGGCGCTTGCAGCGATCGTCCAGGTCCTCGATACGCAACACGATGCTGCCGCCCTGGCTGCGGGCCGAAAGCCATGCGCACAGGCAGCTGAACACGTTGCCCAAGTGCATGCGGCCCGAGGGCGACGGGGCAAAGCGGCCCACGACGGGGGTGGGCACTGCCGTTGCTGGTGCGTCCGCGGCGGGCGTTGCTATGTTGCGTGTTTTGATATCCATGCGGATGAGTATAGCGCGGGGCTTGGCAGGGAAGGCGTTGCCGCGCTCACAAGTTGGCGGCGGTGCGCATTGCGCACGGTGGGTTTGCGGCTCAAGGTCTCGATCGCTGCGTACCGACTTAGCCTCACAAACGACAGAAACCCCGGCAGCTCTTCGCAACTGCCGGGGTTTCCGCGGAAAAGGGGGACATGATCCTCGAGCGAACGGCAAAGGGGCAAACCGTTTTCGCTCAACTACTTTATGCCCCTCGGCTGGCGGCTCAGTCAGCGCATGCCGCGCCCACACAAAGCCGCTACACCTGTGACGGAGCTGTGAAGTGGTATCTATTGCTGGCGCAGGCCATGCCAAGGGTGTCCCTAATGACTGGTCATTTAAGAACGTCCCCAATGACTGGCTGTTGGGGTGCGGGTGTGACTTTCATCCCGTTTGGCGCTCCGGTCGCCTAGATGTTCGTCATGCGTACCCGCAAACGTGGGACAATGGCGCTGTTGGTTTTACAGACAAAGGATGTGCCTATGAACACCCTCGCCGCCAAAGTCAGCCGGCAGCGCCACCTGTTTGCGCGATTCGCTTCCGTCTGCGTGCTCGTCGCGCTTGCGTTGTTGCTGCTGCCTGTCGCCGCGCACGCCGACGGCTACTCCATGACCCAGACCTATATCAGTGCCACGGTCGAGGCCGATGGATCGCTGACCGTTGTCGAGGGACGCCAGTTTGATTTCGACGACGACATCAACGGCGTGTTTTGGGAGATCAATACGGGCTCCAACCAGCAGGGCGGCACGGCGGGCGTCGACGTGCTGAGTGTCGAGGAAGAGGACACCGCGTTTAACAAAGTCGATAGCGCGAACAAGGGCGACTCTGGCGTCTACACGGTCGAGCAGACCGGTGACGGCGTAAGGATTAAGGTGTTCAGCCCTCACGAGAGCGGCGACAGCGCAATCTACTACGTGAGCTACACCATGACCGGTGCGGTTATGAACTGGGCCGATACCGCCGAGCTCTACTGGAAGTTCGTAGGTGACGGCTGGTCTGCGGATTCCGATGACGTCGAGATGGAAGTGTGCTTCGCGAATGCCGCTGCCGGGACGGCGGCCGTCAAGGGCGATAACTTCCGCGCATGGGGCCATGGTCCGCTGACGGGCGACGTGTCGCTCGATGAGGACGAGCCCATGGTCACCTATACCATTCCCTGCGTGCACCAGGGCGAATTCGCCGAGGCACGCATCGCCTTCCCTAGCGACTGGGTGCCGCAGCTTGCCGCTTCGGGCGAAGAGCGCATGTCAACGATCCTGAGCGAAGAGAAGGAATGGGCCGACGAAGCTAACGCCCGCCGCGCTCACGCTCGCATGATTGCCAATGCACTTGCCGTGCTAAGTGTTGTTGCGGCGGTGGCCTTTACCGGCACAATCGTTATGCTCAAGCTGCGCAAGCGCAAGCCCAAGCCGCTTTTCCAGGACGAATATTTCCGCGATGTGCCTTCGGCCGACCATCCCGCCGTGCTTTCGGCCCTCATGAGCTGGAACGAGGTGCCCGATCAGGCATATATCGCCACGCTCATGAAGCTCACTGACGACCGTGTGATCAAGCTGGAGCAGGCGACCGTGACCAAGGCCAAGAAGGGTCTGTTGGGGCGTGAAAAAGAAGAGCAGGCGTATCGCGTGACGGTGAGTGATGCGGGCTGGAAGTCGGCCAAGGGCATTGACCACATGGTGCTCAAGGTCTTCTTTGCCGGTACTAAGCCTGACGAGAACGGCGATCGCTCGCGCACGTTCGACGAGCTGCAGCACTACGTCAAGCAGCACGCTACACCCGTGGGCGACAAGCTCGAGGACTATCAGAACACCGTTAAGGGCAAGCTGGCCGATAGCGAGTACGTTGCCTCAGACGGCATTGTTGCAATGGTGTTTTGCCTGGTTCTTGGTATCCTGATTGCCTTTGTTCCCGTGGGATCCATCTTCTTTACCGATGGCGCACAGGCGAACATTACCGCCGCGGTTATCTCGGTGCCGATTGTGCTGGTGGGTATCGGCGTGGGCCTTACGTTCCGCCGCTTTACGCCGGAGGGCGCCGAGGTGGCGGCTCGCTGCAAGGCGCTCAAGCATTGGCTCGAGGATTTCACACGCCTAAAGGAAGCCGTCCCGGGCGATTTGGTGCTGTGGAACAAGCTGCTGGTGATGGGCGTTGCCCTGGGCGTTTCGAAAGAAGTGCTGCGACAGCTGGCCGAGGCCGTGCCTGCGGACCTGCGCAACAGCGACGATTTCTACGACAACTACCCCTGCTACTGGTGGTATTACCATCACTACGGCAACGAGTCTCCGCTCGATTCGTTCAACGATGTGTATCACGAGACCATCCGCGAGCTGGCTTCGAGCTCCGATAGCTCGAGCGGCGGCAGCGGCGGCGGCTTCTCTGGCGGCGGTGGTGGCGGCGTCGGCGGAGGCGGCGGCGGAACGTTCTAGCGCGCTCTGATTTTTGGGATGGATCTTCTCCGGCGACTGCCGACGGATCCATCCCATTTTCATGCGCTACCTACGAAGGCTGTCCCCAACGACTAATCACTGGGAACATCCCTAAATGACTAGGTATGGCTGCTGGGTTTAGGCTGTTAGATCGAGTTCGTAGAGGAAGCTTTCGCGCGGCATGTCGTGGCGACGCTCTTCGCGGTTGGCGCGGTGCGTGGCCGTGCGCTTAAAGCCGTGCAGCTCGTAGAACTTCCACGAGCAGTTGGAGTCGGTGTACAGGTGCGCCCTCGTCGCTCCAAGCGAGGATAGGTGTGAGACCGCGGCATCGAGCAGAACCGTGCCAACGCCCAGGCCATGGACATCGCGATCCACGGCAAGCAGCGTGACCTCGTTGTCGTGCGGCAACGGGCTGCTCTCGAGCAGGCGGTTGTTGGTCCGGATGGTTGCGCGCACAAACGAGAGATACTCGGCGCAGGCATCGGGCTCCAGCTCACGCATCTGCGATAGCAGCGCGCGTTCGGTATCCATCCAATGTTCCTTAACGGTGGCGCCGGAGCTCTGTCCTGCGCGTGCAAGCGCAATGCCGCGTGCATGGCCGTCGATTACGGCAACCTGCGAAAACGTCGAAGACGAAAGGCAATAGGCGAGGTCGCATGCGGCCTCGAGGCGGTTGTACTCATCGTTATCCGAATTGTTATGCCAAAGCTGCTGCAGAATCAACGCGATGGCGTCGAAGTCTTCGGTATCAAACGGTCGGTAGAGAACCCGCGAGACCATGGTGCCTCTTTCTTTTGCGGATGCATATCGAGCACAGTTCTACCACGCTATTGGCATCTAATTATGGTGCCCCTGTGTTCCATGAACTCACCGTGCCCGGTGCCGTGCCCATCCCCTCCGCTCGCAAACTTTTTCTGCATATGCGCCCGTTGCGGGGTGCATCGATGCGCTCGATGCGCTACATTGAATCAGTATTTTCAATGCCGCTGCGCGAGCGCTGCAGATCGACGTATCACCGACTCACAGAGCACGGCGGCGTACCAGACAGGAGGACTGCATGGGATCTGATGTGAAGATCGCACGCGCGTTGATTTCGGTTACCGATAAGACGGGCGTCGTCGATTTCGCACGGACGCTGGTCGATGACTTTGGCGTCGAGATCATCTCTACGGGCGGCACGGCTCGTGCCATCGAGGACGCGGGCGTCCCCGTAACCCCCATCGAGGAGTTCACGGGCTATCCCGAGATGATGGACGGCCGCGTTAAGACCCTGCACCCCAAGGTTCACGGCGCGCTGCTGGCCCGCCGCGATTCCGAGCAGCACATGCAGGAGGCGGCACAGCACGGCATTAAGCTGATCGACCTGGTCGTCGTCAACCTGTACGAGTTCGAGAAGACCGTCGCCAACCCCGAGGTCACCTTCGCGGATGCCATCGAGCACATCGACATCGGCGGTCCTTCCATGCTGCGCTCTGCCGCCAAGAACGCCGCGAGCGTTACCGTCATCTCCGACCCGGCCGACTATGATGCCGTCCTGGCCGAGATGCGCGAGACCGGTGGCTGCACCACGCTTTCCACCCGTCGTCGCCTGCAGGTGAAGGTCTACCAGACCACCGCCGCCTACGACACGGCTATCTCCCGTTGGCTCGCCGCCCACGCAAGCGACGTGGCGGACACCTCTGCCAAGCTCGAGATCTCGCTGGAGAAGGTCGACGACCTGCGCTATGGCGAGAATCCTCAGCAGAAGGCCACGGTCTATCGCTTTGCCGAGGGCTGCGAGAATACCGCGAGCTCGCAGTTCCCGCTCGTGGGCTCCGAGCAGATCCAGGGCAAGCCGCTCAGCTACAACAACTATCTGGATGCCGACGCCGCTTGGAACCTAGTCCGCGAGTTCGACGAGCCGGCCTGCGTGATCCTCAAGCATCAGAACCCCTGCGGCTCCGCCGTGGCCGAGGACATCACGGCCGCCTACGACCGCGCCTTCGCCTGCGATCCCAAGAGCGCCTTCGGCGGCATCATCGCCTGCAACCGCGAGGTTCCCTATGAGCTGGTTGAGCACTTTGCCGATCAGAACAAGCAGTTCGTCGAGGTTATCATCGCTCCGAGCTACACTGCCGAGGCGCTCGAGCGCATGGCCAAGCGCCCCAACCTGCGCGTGCTGGCCACCGGCGGCGTGGACCACGGCGCCCAGGTGGAGCTGCGCTCCGTCGACGGCGGCATGCTGGTGCAGGAGGTCGACCACGTGACCGAGGATCCTGCGACCTTTACGTTCCCCACCGACCGCAAGCCCACCGACGCCGAGATGGCCGAGCTCGAGTTTGCCTGGAAGGTCTGCAAGGGCGTCAAGTCCAACGCCATCCTGGTTTCCAAGGGTAAGGCCGGCATTGGCATGGGCCCGGGTCAGCCCAACCGCGTTGACTCTGCGCTGCTTGCCTGCGAGCGCGCCGAGGACTTCTGCGAGCGCGAGGGCGTGGAGAAGGGCGGCTTTGCCTGTGCAAGCGACGCGTTCTTCCCGTTCCGCGACAACGTCGACGTGCTCGCCGCGCACGGCGTGACCTGCATCATCCAGCCCGGCGGCTCCAAGCGCGACGACGAGAGCGTCCAGGCCTGCAACGAGCATGGTATTGCGATGGTCTTCACAGGGGCCAGGCATTTTAGGCACTAGAGGCTTTCCCAAGCACCCGACCTTGCCCCTCAAACCGTCGCTTGCGTACATTTAGTACGCGGCGCTCCTCTTTCGGGGCAATCTCGGGCACTTGGAAAACCCTTAATGGGATGTTGTTCTATCCCATTAAGCCGATCGGTCGCCTGACCGTATCGTCAAAATAATCTCTGCAAAAGACGGCTGCTCCGTTTGGAGGGCCGTCTTTTTGGTATAAGAGGACGGAATGACTAACACGAAAGGTATGACCATGCCCCAGATTGATGATGCCGAGCTGTTTGGCAATGCCGAGGATCAGCGTGCGTACGAGGACTTTTGCGCCAATCAGGAGGCGGTCGAGAAGTTTACGCTCGACAAGCCCGCGCTTGTCTGCCGTTGGCGCATGTCCAACAAAAAGGTGCCCATGCTCAACCGCCACATTCGCGCGCTGTCCGAGCGCCTGGTGCAGGGCGAGCCGCTTACCCACAACATGCTCAGCTGGGCCAAACAACACGTTGAGTGGTCGCTTGCCGAGGGTGATTACACCGCACACGACGGCGTGCTCATGCTGGTGATCGACATCAACGGCAACGCCGCCATGACGGTGGGCGAGTACGAGCCGCTGGCCGATACGTCGGCCAAGGCGCTACGTGCCCGCTCCGCCGAGGCCCGCTCCGAGGCCGACGAAACCGGCGTGGCGCCCGAGCTGCTCGCCGCCGTCGATAACGGCGAGCTGGCCTTTGTGGCGCCAGCGGACGAGTGTCTGTGCGGCACGGCGACGCTCATTGAGCAGCTGGCCCAGACCAAGGGCATCCCGGTCACGCGCGTGGACATTCCCGCGCAGCTCAAGGGCGCGCTGTTCCTGGTGAGTGACGAGCACGGCGTGGTCCCCGCAACCGAGACGGACGCCGCCGAGGCCGACGCCGCCACGGTCGCCTTCTTCGCCGAAGGCTACGAAAAGCTCCGCGCCCGCCGCTAAATGATTTTTCTGGGACGGGGATTAAAGAATCATTTTGGTCCCCGCCACCGCTGCGAGTGCGAGGCGGACAAAACGCCCCCGCTCGCGAACAGTTCTGTCACCTGGCACCGCGCGAGGCGTGTACCTGCAGCTTTGCGGTCATAATGGGACAAGACAACCAAGAGGGGAGCGGAATCAATGGCGCTGATCTATATCGTTGAGGACGACGAGCCCATTCGTCGTGAGCTTGTCGACATCCTTGCCCGCGCCGGGTTTGAAGTCGAGGCCTGCGAATCGTTTGAGCATGTCTCGCGCGATATTCTCGCCGCCGTGCCCGACCTGGTGCTGCTCGACCTCACGCTTCCCGTCAAGGACGGCCAGCATATCTGCCACGAGGTTCGCCGCGAATCCGAGGTTCCCATCATCGTTCTCACGTCGCGCACGACCGAGATCGACGAGGTTATGGCCATGACGCTCGGCGCGGACGACTTTGTTCCCAAGCCTTACAGCGCCCGTGTGCTTGTGGCGCGCATCAACGCACTGCTGCGTCGCACCGCGGCGTCAGGCGAGCGCAGCACACTTGTCCACAAGGGGCTGGAGCTCGACCTCGCCCGCTCAATGGTCACCAACACGCAAACGGGCACCAGCACCGAGCTCACCAAAAACGAGCTGCGTATCCTCTCGCTGCTTCTGAGCCGCGCGGGCAAGATCGTTTCGCGCTCGGCCATCATGCAGGACCTGTGGGACTCCGACGCCTTCGTGGACGACAATACGCTCACCGTCAACATCAACCGCCTGCGCACCACGCTCGAAAAAATCGGCATCAAGGGGTATTTGACCACGCATCGCGGCCAAGGCTATTCGGTCTAGGGGCCGGCTATGTCGTTTGGCAAGTTCTTTAAAGATGCGCTGCTTCCCGTCGCCGTGTGGACGTGCGGTGTGCTGCTGAGCTGCTTTGTGCTGACGGTTGCCGGTGCACCCGTCTCTATCGTGGTCGTGGCGGTCGGCGTGTCCTTTATCTTTGGTATGCTCGGCATCGTGGTCGAGTACGCGCGTCGCCGCCGTTTTCTGCGTCAGCTGGAGCGCGCGGCCGAGGAGCTCGAGAGCCCCGCATGGGTGCAGGAGATGGTGCAATGCCCGACCTATGCCGAGGGCGAGCTCGAGTACGAGGTCTTGCGCCGGGTGGGCAAAGCCGCTTGCGACGAGGTTGCCGAAGGCCGGCGTCAGACCGATGACTATCGCGACTATATCGAGAGCTGGGTCCACGAGGCCAAACTGCCCCTGGCGGCGGCTCATCTAATTTTGGAAAACCTGGATGGCAGCGAAGACGACCTGTCTCGTGTGGATGACCTGGGCCGTGAGTTGGCTCGCGTGGAGCGCTATATCGACCAGGCGCTGTACTACGCGCGTTCGGAAGTCGTGGAGCGCGACTACCTGATTCGCCGCTGGGATCTCAAGACCTTGGTGACGGGCGCGATTAAGGCCAACGCGCGCGAGCTCATCGCGGCGCACGTGGCCCCGGTGTGCGAGAACCTCGACTTTGAGGTCTTTACCGACGAGAAGTGGCTCGAGTTTATTCTGGGCCAGCTCATTCAGAACAGCATTAAATATGCGCGCGAGGACGGCGCAAAGATCGTGTTTTCGGGCGCGTTGCTGGACGAGGGCCTGGCGAGCGAACGCATCGAGCTCACCGTCGCGGACAACGGCTGCGGCGTGAGCGCGGCCGACCTGCCGCGCGTGTTCGAGAAGGGCTTTACCGGCGATAACGGCCGCACCACCAAGCGCGCAACGGGCATTGGCCTCTACCTGGTGGCGCGTCTGTGCTCCAAGATGGGTATCGATGTCACCGCGGCATCCGAGCCCGGCGAAGGCTTCGTCGTCACGTTTGCCTTCTCGACCAACAAATTCCAATACTTTGAGTAGTCGTCGCGGTGTAACGTCCCGGAGCGTCATTCACGTTAAGACAATTATCCCAAACGGGATAATTCCATCATGATGTGCTATGATTATCCCGTTTGGGATAATCATAGGGGATTAGCATGCAAGACTGGAATGAGCGAACGATTTTTGACCCAGCTGAACTCGGTGCATATTTGCGTGAGCGCCGGAAGAAGCTCGGTTATACCCAACGCGATGTGGCTGATTTCAACCAGTGCAGTTTGCGCTTTGTGAGCGAGCTTGAGCGTGGAAAGGCGGGTGCCAATCTTCGCCAAACCCTTCAAATCGCTAACAGCTTGGGGGTCGATTTGATCCTGAGGGAGAGGGGCGACGGCTCATGGCATTAAAGGTTTATCGTGAGTATCGGGGAACGTTTGAGCTGGTCGGAGAATTTGAGAGGGCCGACCCCGTAAACGAGACGTTTGCATATGATGAGGGATATCTTGAACGCGACGATGCTGCCGCACTCTCAGCTTCTCTTCCCTTGCGACATGAGCCATATGCCAGCAATGAGTTTTCGGCCTTCTTTTCGGGCATGCTTCCCGAGGGCCCGGTTCGGCATGAGCTGTCGATGCGTTTTCAAATCCCCCAGTCAGACTATTTATCGATGCTCGAGCGTTTGGGCGATGAGTGCGTTGGTGCCTTGAGGTTTCTCGGCGATGAGAAATCGAGCTACGATCCGGGCTATCGTCCTCTGCAAGACGAGGATTTTGAGGCACTTTCTAAGGCGGAAGTGTTTGAGATTGCAAATGATATGCAGGATTCGAGGCTGTCGTTGGCGGGCGCTCAGTCTAAAACCGGTTGGTTTTTACCGCGCGGTAAAGATGCAAAAAAGGCCGGGTCGGTTGATTGGATGCTGCCGCTCGGCTCTGCCCCCTCGACTCACATAGTCAAGATTGCTTCAACTAAACATCCGGATTTGCCGTTCAACGAATTAATTTGCATGACGGCAGCGTCTGCTGCTGGGCTTGAAATTGCCCGTTCAGAAGCTTCGGATACGATTCCTGGTGCGTTCTTATCCGAGCGTTATGACAGAATCTGGAGCAATGAGCCGCCGTAGATGAGCGGATACGATGTGCCTCTGAGGCTGCATCAGGAGGATTTTTGCCAAGCGGTTGGCTGGCCTTCGTATATGAAATACGAGACACGTCCCGATAGCTGCTATATGGCTCTTTGCGGCCGATTGATAAGAGAGCAATCGTCTAACGTAATTGCTGATACTCAAATGTTCGCTCGTCAGGTAATGGTCGATTATGCGTTGGGGAATTGCGACTCGCATCTCAAGAACCATTCGTTTCTTTATAGTCC
>CAJMJM010000011.1 GCA_905213725.1 Collinsella aerofaciens | reverse complement strand
CCGTCAAAATCGCTCTGCAGTAAAGGCTTTCCACGTGCAGTGTCGAATGATGGGACTAGCGGCCTTGCCGGAGAGATATGCTCGCAGACTTTGTTAAACCGGAGCCCGGGAAGACTGTTCAAATCCATCCTATTTGCCATGAATCAGGTGAAAGCAAGGGCGTGCTCTTAGTGGCCTACGAGATTACGTTAGACATAATCTCCATTCACCGATTGGCAAAACGATTTACACCTATTTCCCAGTGTTGCTCGCAGGTATCTCCTTTGTTTATACCTTGATCTCGCTAAACTAATAGCTGCTGCTACCAGGGCATTTTCTGGTGCACATTCTATTGGCTCCTCGAAGATCGGAGCGGGTATGTTTGCTGCAGAGTCCTACACCAGCCGTCATTACATTGCGATTATTGCCATGGCCTGCCTATGCGTTTTGCTGGGCGGGCCTTCTTGTGCCGCGGGCGCGGAGAGCCTCATCATCGCGGGCGCGACGTACTGCGAGCCGGGCGCGTCGGGCCCCGGCTGGGCCTGGACCGATGCCGGCCTTCTGGAGCTTGACGGCTACGCGGGCGACGCCACCGCCGCCGACGGCGACCTGGTCGTGACGCTCGCCGGGCAAAACTCGGTGACGGAGTCGAATGCGCCCGATGCGGACATCACGCTGTGCGGCATGGAGGTGTGGGGCAGCCTGACGCTTCGCGGTACCGGGACCCTGACGGCGACGGGCTCGCAGTGCGGGATCCACGTTTCGCAGGCGCTCGTGGTGGACGGTTGCACCGTCGATGCCCGGGCGGACGGGGCCGATATTTCTGACGAGGCCGTGGCGGGCGTAATCGCCGGCGACATGGCCGTGCGCGGCGGCGGGCGCGTCGTTGCCGCGGGCGCCGGGTCCGGAGCGGGCGTGAGCGCTTATGGGGTGTATCTTCAGGACGCGGGTCTTGGCGATGGCGCGGCCGGCCGCCGGCTTTCCGTCGATGCCTCGTGGCTCAATGCGACCGGTGCCGACGGCGGCGTTGCGTGCTTGGGTGGGTCGCTTGTGTCCGCGCGGTTTATGGCGCCTGCTGGTGGGGCATTTGGAGCTGGTGGCGTGGTGGATGCCACCGGTGCGGTGGCACCGCATGTGGTGATTGAGCCCGATGTCGCCACGCCTCCGGCGGGGGAGACCGGTGGGGGCGAGGTACCGGGTGGCGCGGGCGAGCCGGCTGGTGGCGCCGGTCCTGCCGGTGAGCAGCCCGGTGCCGGGTCCGCGACGGATCCCGCCCTGAAGCCCGCGACTGCGACGCCCAAGACGATCACGACAACCAAAACGACAGTAAACAGGACCACGGTGTCCACGCCATCCAAGGCCAAGGCTGCCGGCGCCGCCACCGCCACGCTCCCCAAGACCGCCGACAGCAACTGGATCGCCGCCTCATTAGCGCTATTCCTGCTAGGAGCAGCGCTTATAGCTGCCGCGCACCGCTGCTCGGTATCGCATGCATCGTCATGGCGGTTGTTCCCGCTTTGAGCTACGCAGGCAACCGATTAAAAGCGAGTTTTATGTTTCCCAAAGTAGGGGCGCACCGGCTAACGCCGGCGCGCCCCTACTACTGAACGGACAGTTTTAATTACTAAGGATACGGCAGCAATCCGTACATTCCGCACTGATATTTTCTGTATTGAAGACGTCGATGATGCACCCGTATACCATTGACGTCGACACCATCAGATGCGGACCGCGCGGTGACCCCACATTCCGCTGGCGCCCACAGGGCTGCCCTCGTTTCCTGACATGTCCCGCGCGGGCCGCGGCGAGCCGAGACCGCCGCATGACCTAATAGGAGCATGGAGCGATACCGCGGACCCGAACAACCGCATTCTATCGCGCCCCGTCAGTGTGCCGTCTGCCCGGTCCAGGCGAGCACGGAAAGAACGGAGCGAGACATGAGAACCGAATCGACACCCGGCGCCCGCGGGCCGGTCTTCTGCGGGGTCGACACCCACGCCGACTCGCACTGGCTGCACGTCCTGGACTGGAGGGGCCGCAAGGTCCTGCCCCGCCGGTTCCCCGCCGACGCGGCTGGCTACGAGGCGCTCGCCGGGGCGATCGCGGCGGCCGGGGAGCCGGCCTGCGTCGCGATGGAGGGGACGTCGTCCTACGGGGCGGGCCTCACCAGGCACCTCGCGTCGCTGGGGATGCCCGTGCGCGAGGCGCTCTCCCCGGCGAGGATGCAGAGGAGGCGCCCGGGGCAGGGAAAGTGCGACGAGGCGGACGCGGAGAGGGCCGCCCGCGCGGCGATGTCCGGCTCAAAGCTCGGGACCCCCAAGAGCCAGGACGGGTGGGTCGACGGGGTGCGCTGCATGCTTGCGGCGCGCTCCGGGGCGGTGAAGGCGCGGACCTCGGCGATCAACACCGCGAGGTCGCTGCTCGCCACCGCGCCGGAAGGGCTCAGGTCGAGGTTCCGCGGCATGGGAGGGCCGAGGCTGATGGAGGAGCTCCCCTCCGTGCGCGCCGAGGGCGCGCTGGGCGCCGCGCTCGGCGCGCTGGCGGACCTGTGGGCGGCGGCGCGCGACGCGGCGCTCGACATGGAGCGCGCGATCGAGGCGTCCCTGGAGGAGAACTGCCCCGCGCTGCTGGCGATGTACGGGTGCGGGCCCGTGAGCGCGGCCAAGCTCGCGGTCGCGGCCGGGGACAACCCGGGCAGGCTGCGCTCCGAGGCGTCGTTCGCGGCGATATGCGGGGCCTGCCCCATCCCCGCCTCGAGCGGCAAGACCGTGAGGCACAGGCTCAACAGGGGCGGCGACCGGCAGGCGAACAGCGCGCTGCACGAGATCGCGAGGCAGAGGGTCATGCGCGACCCCGAGACCGCCGAGTACGCCGAGAGGGCCAGGGGGCGGGGAAAGAGCGACAGGGAGGTCATGAGGTGCCTCAAGCGCTACGTGGCCAGGGAGGCGTACCGGGCGCTGATGCGCCCGCACGAGATCAGGAGGCCCGAGGACGCCTCGGAGCTCGTGGCGGCCAGGCGCGCGGCGAGGGTCAGCCAGGTGAGGGCGGCGTCCATACTGGGCACCAGCGAGAAGTACATCTCGATGCTGGAGAGGGGCCAAAGGGAGCTCAAGCCCATAAGGAGGGCCTACGAGGCATGGGTCGAGGCCGGACTTCCGCTCGATTGGGACAGGCAGGCCTTCGAGGCCGAGCGCAAAATGGATTCTAAAAAACACCTTGCCAAATAGGAGCGTCAGCAGTCGGGAACAAATCTAATCCGCCTCTACGATTTCGTCAGCATTGACATCGGTTTCGTTGTTCGGCTCATTTATCTCAGTGTTCTTGGCCACCGTCTCTGTGTCACCGTCTTCTGCAGGGAGGTAATACATTAAGCCAAATAGCTCATTTATCGCTCTGCGAGTATTTGCAGCTGAGACACCGATGCGCTTCAGCTGCATTGCATAGACAAGATAGCGTAGAAGCAGCAAATCAAGAATGGCAGCACCTTTGAAATCCTTGTCAATGTTTCCATGGGCAAAGTCATTTCTTTGCTCAGCCAGCCTGCTTCCAATGACTTCGTAGGAAAATTCCTCATCATTCCTTTTGTATAGACCTTCCCCAAATACCCCAATCATTTCATGAAAATCTCGACCAGCCTGTACTATCTTCGATTCCAGATTGCTAAAGCCGATGCTCTTCTTTGCATATTTCAATATCGTTTTAGCTTTTCCGGAGCTTTGGTTAATGCATTCATCCATCTGAGCTGATGCTCGTTGCTCAGCAGCCACTCGAGCTTCTGATTTGACAACTCCGCTTGGATACGCTTGGTCAAATTCCCATTCAAATGCTGCGGAAGTCAGCACGAAGTCCGATGCATCGAGCGTATGTCCCTTTTCGTATGTTTCAGGAATATGCCTTAGGTAGATTTCTCCGTCTGCAATCGCTCCAAACATTTTAATCTCATACGGGTCCAGCAAAGACAGCTGAATATATCGACCTTTTTCAAGAGGCTTGGTATCAAATGGCTCTGAGGATCTCGCTAGCTTGAATTCAGCTGTGCTGGGGTAATGCGAGTCGTCGTACATAGCCTGCAGGCTGCAATCCTCAATTAGTGTGTTTTTGCTGAATGTCAGATATTTGAGGAAGTCTTCTGCTGCATGCCACAGGCGATAGAAAAACCAGTAATCGTCCGTTTCATCAAACTCGAAAATCATGCTGGAATTAAGGGTGATGGGTGGAGTACTAATTTTCATACTGCATGTCCACCCAACTGAGAAATACGCCGCGATATCTCTGCCCTCAAAGCGAAATGTTCTCTTCACGGTCGAAGTTCTGTCGAATCCATTTGTCCTGATAGAGATGATTCCCTTTTCTGTAAGGTCGTCAGAATCAAATACCTGCGAGAATGCCCTATTAACCGGATGAATGTAATTCAAGGCCCTGCCGGATAGAGTCATCCTGCAAAAACCATTGGTATTCGGGCTACATTCCAGATACCCAGCAACGTTGATATACAGAGTCGAATTTCGACTTCCGACAGTCGATTCCTCCCTGGTCAAAAAGATCAATCGCTTGCTTGTCTCGTTGCAGAAGCCGTCAAGATAAGGCACATCAACAGTCAAAGGGTCGCCGGATGTATACACACCGGGGCAAATTTCTTTTTTTAGCCAACCCCACATAATGTCATTCTTGCGTTCTTTGGGCGGGATGAGAACAAGCTCAGAGCCATCGAACACAAAGACAAAATCAACATCTTTGAATTTTAGAGTTCCCGAATACGTGTTGTCTGTCATCTTATTTACCCCTCATAATGACCTTTCCAGTCCTTGTTCGCAACCTTGTCGCCGATCCTCTCGAGATCGACGCAGGCGAAATGCCAGTCTCCTAACAGCTTGTCCAAGCTGGGCTTAACGGGTTCCACATCACCTGCGTGAACCCGAAGTCGGAGTGGGGGAAGCTGATAGTGAGGTACTTTCCCGAGCTCGCGCCGCTGCAGGCGATTCGGAACAACTATCCGAAGACCCCGCTCACGCTCGACCGCGTTGACGTGGGAGGTCGCGGCGGCATCAGGCAAGAGAACATCATCGACTGGATGCTGTCCGGGTCATGGCCATCAACTTGTCTTATGCCGAGTTCACAATTTAGACAGGAGAACCTGTACCCGCGAGATTAATTGCGTCTCATCCATTTCCTCGGGGGCAATCATCGAACTTAAGGTGGCGCATCGGAGCCATGGAATTAAAGAACTTATCACCGAAATAGTCGAGCAGAAACTCTGGAAAAGCCGATAGCACAAACACCGAACCGTCCTCGATCCGCATCCTTTTCTCCTCGCGGAAGATCGCATCGACCGTAACCAGCTCTCGATACGTCTCAAATGAAACCTCATCGAGACGTAGCAGGCACTTGCATCTCAATACGAAGGCAGCGATTGCATCTTTCCATTGGGGAAGCTCCATGTGCTTCCCCACGTTAACGTTTCCCTCTCCCGACTTATTTTTATATTGAGCGATTTCCGAGTTGTCAACAAAACAGCCTGAATGCGCCTGGCACTGCCCTGCGCGATAATCGTACAGTGCCTCGACCATCGGGTAGCTTATATAGAGCTTTCCGCTCTCGTGCTCGTTATCGAATGCGAGGAGCATCGCCTCCACAAGGGCATCGGACTCGCATCCAGGCGCATTGTTCTGATGAGAGTCGTAGTCAAAGAAGAGAAAGACCTCATCAACAGAATCCCTCTCCACGCCCTCTAGACATTTTGCAGCAGAAGGCACCGTTTCTCTCAGTACCTCCACAACATCCAGATCGAAGTCCTCCTCTGCAAGCCGCTCGTAAAGCATGTAGATGTTCTGCGCCGCTGGCAGACAGATCACCCTCAGGTCATCTCTCCCTTTCAGAAAAAGATCCTTCATCTTCTCCGCAAAGCGCAGGTCACGCGACTCTCCTTCAACGATGAAGAGCGTGACCGGGCTAGCCATCGAAAGCACCGGCCTTAAACATCTTCTGGAGGTTATGCGCCAATCTGAGCTCCTTGGGTGTTAGCTTTTCCAGCGAGCGAATCTCTCCCTCCTTGAGAATGAAATAGACATCGGGACGCATGAGGTCGTTCGTCAAAAGGTCCGTGTTGTGCGTCGTAATGAAAACCTGGACACCCTCAAGGTCCCGTAGCATCTCCACGATCGACCGGGACAATTCAAAGTGATAAAAGGCATCGAATTCATCGATAAAGACCAAGGAAGCCTTGCTCATCTTGATATACCAGTAGTAGTACAGAGCAAGTGACATGGTGCCTGTCGAGGCGACCGACGCAAACGGAACGGTACCGCCCTCGAACCTGCAATAAAGCTCGGGAACTCCATTCACGTCCACGGATACGAGGTTCAGGGAGATTCCCTGCTGGCGCAAGAATTCTTGGAAGTCCTCCATCTTTCCTTCGCGAATAATGCCCTGGGTAAAGATATCCGAGCCAACCGAAAGCCCCTGATATCCACGCTCATCGAGCGAGTAGAACATGAGCATGTTGTCGACAAAGGAGGTGAAGGCTCTAAACGCCCTGGCAGACGGCTCATCTCGCAGTATTGCATTGCTCTTGACATATTTGACACGCGATAGCCTGTCGGACTCAGTGGGGAGATCGGTAGAAAGCGAGAGGGACTCGGCGCCCGGCAGGTCAACATGGCCCGTTTGAGCGTCGAACCTGTAGCTCAAGACCTCCACGCCAGCAATGTACAGACTCTCGTATACAAGCGTCTGTGGGTCGGTTTTCCCGTAGCGGTATACGACCTCGATATTGTCGAAGACAAAATCGTATTGAAACTCTGTAATTGAACTCTTTGAATTAAGGCACCGGTATGGCGAGTATTTTTTGAGCAGCTTTTCCTTGTCGGTCAGATGCAGAACAATGTCGAATATCGCGAGGGCGAAATTGGACTTTCCACTGCCATTCGCACCATATATGATGCCCTTTGCCTTAATGCCATCCTGAATTACCTGTTGATTGAATGAATAGTTGGCGGGATCGGATAGATCAAATGTAATTCGCTTATTGAAGCACTTGAAATTTGAAACCGAAAACTTCTTGAGCATGGCACGGCTCCTCTGCTTTCTGAGTCCATTTGAAACACAGGATAAAGTAGCTTAGCAAATTGGTCAATTTGCCCGTATTTTTAATACGGATATTCCGAAGAAAAACTACGGAAGTACGCGATATACGCCGGGCCTGTCCAACCGATCATAGTCTTCGCAGGGCAAGACTTCTTCGCGCGCGAGGGAGAATGTGATCTCAATCGTTAGGCGCACGCTGATAAAACTAGGCGGTACCGTCTCAGCGACCCCGCCTTACAAATCCGAAGGTTTTTCATCTAAATCTATTATGAACCATCTTTTATGGACTATCGGAACCATTTATCAAACAACATCATCAGAAACGTGAAGGGCGAATTCGGAAGCTGATTCTCCCTTTCACCGGCTGGCAAAACGATTTACACCTAATTGTGGACATTGCCCACGCGATTTCTCTTTGCTCCCGCATCGATCTCGCTAAACTAATAGGTGCTGCTACCAGGGCATTTTTCTGGTGCATATTCTATTGGCTCCTGCGAAGATCGGAGCGGCTATGTTTGCCGCCGAGTCCCACACCGGCCGTCATCACATCGCGATCGCTGCCATGGCCTGCCTATGCGTTTTGCTGGGCGGGCCTTCTTGTGCCGCGGGCGCGGAGAGCCTCATCATCGCGGGCGCGACGTACTGCGAGCCGGGCGCGTCGGGCCCCGGCTGGGCCTGGACCGATGCCGGCCTTCTGGAGCTTGACGGCTACGCGGGCGACGCCACCGCCGCCGACGGCGACCTGGTCGTGACGCTCGCCGGGCAAAACTCGGTGACGGAGTCGAATGCGCCCGATGCGGACATCACGCTGTGCGGCATGGAGGTGTGGGGCAGCCTGACGCTTCGCGGCACCGGGTCCCTGGCGGGATCGGGCTCGCAGTGCGCGATCCACGTCTCGCGGGCGCTCGTGGTGGACGGCTGCGCCGTCGATGCCCGGGCGGACGGGGCCGACGTCACGGACGAGGCCGTGGCCGGCGTGATCGCCGGCGACATGGCCGTGCGCGGCCGCGGGCGCGTCGTCGCCGCGGGAGCCGGGTCCGGAGCGGGCGTGCGCGCCTACGGCGTGTATCTGCAGGATCTGGGCATTGGTGCTGGCGCGGCTGGCTGCCGGCTTTCCGTCGCTGCCTCGTGGCTCGATGCGGCCGGTGCCGACGGCGGCGTTGCGTGCACGGGCGGTTCGCTTGTTTCCGCGCGGTTTATGGCGCCTGCTGGTGGGGCATTTGGAGCTGGTGGCGTGGTGGATGCCACCGGTGCGGTGGCACCGCATGTGGTGATTGAGCCCGATGTCGCCACGCCTCCGGCGGGGGAGACGGACAGGGGCGAGGTACCGGGCGGTGGGGCGGAAAAGTCTCCCGCCGATTCAAGCCCCGCTGCTGGAGAGCCCACCACGGGGCCCACGGCAAATCCCTCGCTGAAACCCGCGGCCGCGACAACCAAGACCACGGTCGCCAAGACGGTCAAGCCCAAGCCTGCCACCGCAACAACTGTGGCACTCCCCAAGACCGGCGACAACAACTGGATAGCCGCTTCTTTGCCGCTTTCGCTGCTTGGGACAGTGCTCATGGCTGCCGCATGTCGGTGCTGAAGCACCCATTTCGATAGACTATGTAGAAGGCCATATTCTTAACGACGCATTAGTAGATTAATTTATTACAACAATTGCTCAGGATTTATCTAACATGTACCACGAATCGGATCATACAGTTGACGCTGCCAAGAAAGAATTAAACGCCGGCCTTCTTGAGCTGCTTGAGCGTTGCAGCTATCTATACAACGAGGCATTTTATGCCAACACGAAACTAGCAATCCTTCGCGAACTGTCTAAAGCATCTTCCGACTATGAGAATGAGGTAATTTGCGCTGGCTGCTTCTTCAGCTTTACACAACTTGCATTAACCGAATCCTGTTTCATGAATTGCGCACGGTTATTTGATGCCAAAAGCGACGTCAGTATTGGGAACTTGATAGAAGACGTCAAGTCTCATTCTGCTGAAATCGACGCACTTGCAATCTCCTTATTTAATGATCGACCAAACTTTGACAGGCTTAATCCAATCGTTCATCCATTGGCAAAGGACGAGGAGCGTTTCTACCCCAAAGAAGTTGAGTCACAACGCTCAGATGAAAAGCTGTTCGGAAATCATTACAGAATGGTTACTGTGTGTATAACCACTCATGACCTTTCCAATTTATGGAAAAAACGACTCAACAGTCTCCGTAAACTAACTGACATGCTTCGCGATCAGCGAAATAAGGTTTTCGCCCATAGCGACATGGAAGCACTGAAATATGATGAGCTTGTTAGGCGACTTCCTTTAACTTACGGCGAAATTCAAAAACTAATCGACTTCGCACTCGATCTGACAATCGAATTATTTGCAAAAATTACTGGCATTGAAAAAGATCGATTGCCCAAGAACTACAACGATATACAAGGCCTCCTAAAATATGCGGAGGTTGGCATGGAGGCTGTTGAGCAGCATTTGGGTAATCTATAGGATTCAAGCGCCTGCAAGTAGTTAAGCATGCGAGCGCTTGAATCTGAAGACGATCCTTGACATAAAGTCCGACTTTCGCACAATGACGGTTTTCCATGCCAAAAAGACACTGAAGTGTGAGGTGGTTCAAATCTCAGTAATACAAATAATCAGCAGTTCAGGTCTTATGGGAATAATTCAATTCGCATCACGTTGCATCTAAGCGGCTGTTAATACTTGGATATAAACACTAAGGAGGCAGCAATGCTTTGGAGCTATGTTCAGCTAGATGACGGCACTCAGTTTGCCTACTCAGAAACACGAGACGACGGGACCGTTCGCGTAGCCGTCGAGCGCCCGGTTGATTTTGGTTTTGACCATGCAGAATGCTTTCTACCTGCGGTCAAATGGTTTAACGTCGAAGGATTTTCTACTGACGAACTGGATTTTTTGACCGAGTTCGTTAGATCAAACGCTCCGTTTATCTTCGAGCTTGCAGAACGGCAAAAAGCTGGACCGGCGGTGGCATAATGCCTCGAATTCTTGTTTTTGGACAGTATGTTCTGTTCTTTTGGATCGCGGAAAACGGAGAACCCGTTCACATCCATGTAGGGGTTAAGAGGGCGGCTGCTAACTCGACTATGTTTTGGCTCACTAAAAATGGCGTATGCACACTTGCGAACAACGAGAGCAAGATTCCGGCTAAGGATCTCAGGGATCTTTCAAAACTAATCACCATGAACCATCGATACATTTGTGACAAGTGGCGCGAAACCTTTGGTGATGATTCCCTGACATTCTATTGCTAAACCGCAATTGAACCATGATCACGCTTGTCGACATATCCGCTGTCGGCTCTCGCGTGTTACCTCGCCACGACGTCCGCGAGGCGTATCTATTTAAAGGAGGCGGACATGCCTTGGAACTACGTTCAAGTTGATGACGGTGCTGATTGTGCTGGCCAGGAAGATCCTTCAATTGCGCACGAGGCAGATTCCACTTCGCCTATTTCACTTGACATCATTATGTCAATCGACCTTGCAGCTGAGTCAACCATAGCGTCCATGCCCAACGCGCTCAGGCTTTTGGAGAACTCATGATTGCCGATGTTGACGGGCGGGTGCTTCCTGTTGCGCCGCTAGTGCTCGATGACGCTGGGTCGCTCGAGGCCATGGCCGGCGCCGTCATGCGCCTTCACAGTACGCTGCTAACAATCGGACGCTGCTATACGACCGACGCTACGGGCGAAAGGGCCGCGCGCGAACTTCGGCGCGTCGAGTCCGTGCTTGTGGGTGCGTTTTGCACGATATTCGGCCAATCGCCAGCCGATCGCTTCACAGACATCTTTGACCAGGTCACCTACGTGGCCGAGCACATGGTCAAGGACCACATCTTTGAGGACGGCAACAAACGCACCAGCCTTGTCTTTGCGTTGTCCGTCTTAAGGTTCGCCGGCACTCCGGTCGAGCTGTCCGACAGCTCCGAGCCCAAAGACAACCAGTACTACGCCTGGATCCATGACCTCGTTGCTAGACGCCGCACGCTCGACGATCTAGCCAACGAGCTAAGGTGCCATTGCATCGTGATCTCCGACGACGCTTCGCACGTATAGAATCAAAGCATCCGCACGCCAGCTATGAGATGGATTGGACGCCACATGGAGATCCCCAACACCCTGTGCAGCAATGTATACGACTTTGCGT
The DNA here is from genome assembly GCA_905213725.1 of Collinsella aerofaciens. Classification (GTDB taxonomy): domain Bacteria; phylum Actinomycetota; class Coriobacteriia; order Coriobacteriales; family Coriobacteriaceae; genus Collinsella; species Collinsella aerofaciens_BZ. The sequence continues at coordinate 14,826 of CAJMJM010000011.1, read as the reverse complement.
TTTGCCCCGAGCCCTGTTACGAGCGCTTGGCCGACCTCGCCGATCCCGAGGACTGGGGTCCCTGCAACCGCATTCTCAAGAACTACCTGTCGTTTTCGTTTAGCCGCGCGGTATTTTTGACCGAGCGCGACGTGGACCAGACCGCGCCGTCCAACCTGCCGCCGGTGTTCGACGACGACCGATGCCTGTTCAACACCGGCCTGTACACGCGCCGCTACGAGACCATCTACGGCCTGTTTGAGCCCAACACCAAGCCCGACGCGCGCCAGCGCTGGTTTTTGAAGGGTTTCTTTAAGGAGAGCGACCCCATGCTGGTCTCGTTTGAGTACCTGCCGTGCCGCGTGCGCTTTGCCGAGGACCCCTCCGAGCTTGTCTTTGACTACCGCCTTCCCATCCGCTCCAACATCGACCACATTCTGGGCGACGAAGAGAACCTGATTCGTATTCCCGCCAGCCTGATGGGGGAGGGCAACTCGCTGCTGCTGCGCCGTGCCTTTGAGGGAGCCGTCGTCGAGGCCGCCCGCCGCGCCGCAGCCAACTATACGCTCGCGGTGCCGCAGTTCTACGGCGGCCGGATCCAGCTACTCCTACCGCTGTGCCTGACCGGCGACAAGCCCGAGCTGGCGCTGACCATTCAACGCGAGGACGGTTTCTACGCCGCGCGCACCTGCCTCACGCTCGACATGGCCTACAACAACGCGCGACTTATCTGCCGGCCCGAAACCTCGTGGATCAAGCGATAAAGGGTGGTTTAGCTGGGGGTTTGTCGGCTGCCCTGATTGCTGTGGCGCGGTTTGCGCCCGCGAATTTAAAATCGGAAGCAAAAAGTTCTTGGTAAACCACGCACGGCTATGTTAGTATCTCTTTTGCCGAAAGGCGACGGGCGATTGGCTCTGGGGTAGAGCATATCCTTCACACGGATGGGGTCACAAGTTCGAATCTTGTATCGCCCACCATCTAAAGCATAGGTCAGAGGTGTTAAACCTCTGACCTTTTTCTTTTTTGACACCAAGGGTGACTCCAAAACGAATCGTAGTCGTATAAGGCGTCATTTTTTTCGCACCCTTTTTGCTGACGCCATTGCATGTTTTGTATAAAACGCATGCGTATTTTCATTGAATTCCCCATGTGATCCGCGCGCAAATGTGGAGACAGGGACCACATGCCCAAAGCTCCTTCCAGCGGTTTTCTATCACACGACGGTTTTTCGGCGGAACTCGGCATGCTTTTGTCAGCATTTGGTTTGCTTCCCGTACTTACCCGCATGATGCCCCGGTAGATAATCGGCCATGCCCGCATTCCGCACGGCCTACGGTCGAAACCAGGGGAGGCCACATGGACGAAATCGTCTGCGCAAACACCGCATTCCGCTACTGGCGCTGCCCACCGCAGGTGCATGACCTCTACCCGCGCCTACCCAGCTCCGATGACGGCTGGCGGGCCCTATCCCAAGCCCCTTTCGTAACCGATGTCCTCAAGACCCCGATTATCGCTGTTGCTTCGCCAGGTTGTTGTAATCACCACTCGGGATTGCGCTCCACTATTCGCTGGGAAGGGGCTTCGGATACCGGCACAACAACCGACACTCATTTAGGCTTTAGCGTCACCAATCCGCTTAACACGTTATTTACTATGACACGCTTTGTGGCCCCAAAAGATCTCGTACTGGCTATGTACGAACTTTGCGGCTGGTTTTCTGTTTCGAGCCGACCCCCGCTGTCGAAATGCAGTTAAAAATCGCGTTAAAGGAGAATCGCAATTCCAGCACGCAGAATCTGTTCGAACTTGGAGAAGGCGAAGACGAGATTCCTTGGAAACGAGTTTATGCCCGCACAACCGTAAAGGTCCCAGTTAATGAAGGCCAAACGAACGATCGCGAGGATGGAAGAGAGGTTACGAAACTCAAAGGTACTTCGCTTTGGATGAGAAAGCCACTCATCGAACTGAGCGACTTGCATCGATTCGCCGAAAAGGTCAAAAGTCAAATGTGGGGAAAGCAGTTTTATGATGCCGCTCAGCAGGTTATCGGCATTGCTGCATCTCCACTCGAGGTCGCGGGGGTCCTGCTTCTAAGTCGTTCTCGACGTCTAGGTGGTTCAGGATTCAGATACGTATACCTCAACGATTTAACCCCTCTATCCGAGGAAGCCCAAAGCATCGCAGGTCAAAAGGTTTGCTACGGTGACATCGTGATTGTAAACCCAATCCTAATGAAGGCAGCAATTATCGAAATCCAAGGTGAGGTCATCCATGGGTCAGGCGCGGTACTTGACCAAGATGCGGAGCGCATGACTGCGCTCCAGAGCATGGGTTTCGATGTGTTCTTGGTAACCCACGATATGCTTAACGACAAAAAACAGCTAGACGCCATAATCAAAAGCGTCTGCAGTCGTTTGGGGATTCGATATAAAGCCAAATCCGAGGCAATGAAGCGCGCCGAGACGCGACTGCGAGCAAATGTTCTGTGCAACTGGTTGGAACTCGGAAATTAGCCGGCGACAAGGCGCTAGAACGACCTAGTTTTCCTGCTAGTGAATTAGTATCATTTCAAAACTATGCCGGATTACGGGGCTGGACCCGGACCGGCCGTCCATACCCTGCATTTCACGGAATGCGCAAGCCGTCTACCTGCGGTTTTGATTTTACCGATGACGGCATGCTCGGGGGTTCCCAGCCTGGCCCCGTAAACCGGCATGGTTTTGAAATCGCCGGGTCGGCGGGAGCGCGATTGGCCCCGATAATGGGCCCGGCGCCGGCGGGATGGTCGTTGGGCGGATGGCGGCCCGTGGGGTGGAGGCGAAAACCGGCGAGCGGCGGAACCCGAGATGCCCTGGGCGCGCCCCGCGGGCCGGATCCGGCATCGCGGGTCCCTTGCCCTCGAGTCCGCGCCGCGCTCTCGTCCCAGCGGCGCCCGCGCCTCCGGAAAGTTTTTCCAAAATTGTCCTTGCATCGGCGGGGGAGTTCCCGTATAGTACTTCTTCGCACGGGGGCGTAGCTCAGCTGGGAGAGCGCTTGACTGGCAGTCAAGAGGTCAGGGGTTCGATCCCCCTCGTCTCCACCCGAGCATTGAATGAGGCTCCAACGCAAGTTGGGGCCTTTTTTCATATCAGTCAAATACTACTTCGCTCGAAGACCACGAGAAAGATCGTGCGTTGAATGAGCATCGATCGCATGGTAGTATTTCACGACGTGGTTCAAGATGGGTGGCCTGTTCTATTGGCCTCTATTGCACGCGCCATTTTATAAGGGCTCTTGGCGCAACGGTTAGCGCAGGGGACTCATAATCCCTGGGTTCTGGGTTCGAATCCCGGAGGGCCCACCAGAGAATCAAGAAGCCGGGCAAATAGCCCGGCTTCTTTTAGCTAAAGTTCCCACTCCACATGCCTGCGAAATTGTCTTGATAAACGTTTTCGGTCAAATCCACGCAATAGTTAATGCTGATTGACAAGAACCATTTCAAAACTATGCCGAATTACGGGGCTGGACCTGGACCGGCCGTCCATACCCTGCAGTTCGCGGAATGCGCAAGCCGTCTACCTGCGGTTTTGATTTTACCGATGACGGCATGCTCGGGGGTTCCCAGCCTGGCCCCGTAAACCGGCATGGTTTTGAAATCGCCGGGTCGGCGGGAGCGCGATTGGCCCCGATAATGGGCCCGGCGCCGGCGGGATGGTCGTTGGGCGGATGGCGGCCCGTGGGGTGGAGGCGAAAACCGGCGAGCGGCGGAACCCGAGATGCCCTGGGCGCGCCCCGCGGGCCGGATCCGGCATCGCGGGTCCCTTGCCCTCGAGTCCGCGCCGCGCTCTCGTCCCAGCGGCGCCCGCGCCTCCGGAAAGTTTTTCCAAAATTGTCCTTGCATCGGCGGGGGAGTTCCCGTATAGTACTTCTTCGCACGGGGGCGTAGCTCAGCTGGGAGAGCGCTTGACTGGCAGTCAAGAGGTCAGGGGTTCGATCCCCCTCGTCTCCACCCGAGCATTGAATGAGGCTCCAACGCAAGTTGGGGCCTTTTTTCATATTGGCACACAAGGTCAAAGGCGGCACCATGATCCTCCTGGTCGACAAGATCGAAAAAAGCTTCGGCGCGCGCGTCCTCTTTAGCGGCGCGTCCTTCCAGATCAACCCCGGCGAGCGCTTTGCGCTCGTGGGACCCAACGGCGCCGGCAAAACCACCATGCTCAAGATCATCATGGGCATCGACAGCCCCGACGCCGGCCAGGTCCAGTACGCCAAGGACTGCCAGGTGGGCTACCTAGAGCAGGAAACCAACCTGGAGCAAAAGGACACCACCATCCTTGCCGAGGTCATGGCCGCTGCCAAGGAAATCCGCCGCATGGGCGAGCGCGCCAACGAGCTGCAGGCCCAGATCACCGAGCTCTCCGAGCAGGGCAAGGACGTCGACGCCCTCCTCAACGAGTACGGCCAGGTCCAGGACCGCTTTGAGCATCTGGGCGGCTACGAGCTCGAGAGCAACGCGCGCAAGATCCTGTCCGGCCTGGGCTTTAAGGTCACCGACTTTGAGCGCCCGTGCTCCGAGTTCTCCGGCGGCTGGCAGATGCGTATCGCACTTGCCAAGCTCTTCCTGCGTCACCCCGACCTGCTGCTTCTGGACGAACCCACTAACCATCTGGACCTCGAGAGCGTCCAGTGGCTGCGCGGCTTTATTGCCAACTACGACGGCGCCGTCCTCATCGTCAGCCACGACCGCGTCTTCATGGACGCCTGCGTCGACCACGTCGCCGCACTCGAAAACCGTCGCGTAACCACCTACACCGGCAACTACAGCAGCTACCTCAAGCAGCGCGAGGACAACCTGGAGCAGATGCGCGCCAAGCGCGCCGCCCAGGAGCGCGACATCGCCCACATGCAGGTCTTCGTCGATAAGTTCCGCTACAAGCCCACCAAGGCAGCCCAGGCCCAGGAGCGCATCCGCAAAATCGAGCAGATCAAAAAGGAGCTCGTCATCCTGCCCGAGGGCCACAAGCATATCGACTTTAAGTTCCCCGACCCGCCGCGCTCGGGCGATATGGTCGTGGGCCTCGAGGGCGTCTCCAAGTCATACGGCGACAAGCACATCTACAGTGACATCGACCTCAAGCTCTACCGCGGCGAGCATGTGGCGCTCGTCGGCCCCAACGGCGCCGGCAAGTCCACGCTCATGAAGATCCTCGCCGGCCTGGAGCCACCCACCACCGGCACGCGCGACCTGGGCACCAACGTCGGCGTCGCCTACTATGCCCAGCACGCGCTCGAAGGCATGACCGAGTCCAACACCGTCCTGCAAGAGATCGACACCGTCACGCCCAAGTGGACCGTGCCGCAGCAGCGCAGCCTGCTGGGCGCCTTCCTATTTAGCGACAACGATTCCATCGAAAAGCAGGTCCGCGTCCTCTCTGGCGGCGAAAAAGCGCGTCTGGCACTGGCCAAGATGCTCGTGGCCCCCGAGGCGCTCCTGTGCCTGGACGAACCCACCAACCACCTGGACATCGACTCGGTGGACATGCTCGAAAACGCCCTGCAAAACTTCCCCGGCACCATCGTGCTGATCAGCCACGACGAGCACCTGGTGCGCGCCGTTGCCAACCGCATCATTGACATCCGCGATGGCAAGGTCACGGTCTACGACGGCGACTACGACTACTACCTCTACAAGCGCGAGGACCTCGCGGCCCGCGCCGCTGCCGAGGCAGCAGGGGAGAGTGCGCCGGCCACGGCCAAGTCCGCCAAAGTCACCGCGGCCCAGCCCGATGCGCCCGCCGCCGCTTCCAAGCCTACCGAGGGCAAAAAGACCAAGGAGCAGAAGCGCGCCGAGGCCCAAGCCCGCGCCGCGCTCAACAAAAAGCTCAAGGGTGTGCGCAACCAGCTCAAGAAGATCGAGGCGGAGCTCGACAAAAAGCGCGCCCGCTATGACGAGCTTATGGAATTGATGGCCAGCGAAGAGCTTTATGCCGATCAGGACAAGTTCAATGCCGCGCTGGGGGAATATAACGGCCTTAAGCAAGAGCTGCCCAAGCTCGAGGACGAATGGCTGGAGCTTTCCACCCAGATCGAAGAGGAGACCGCGCGTGAACTCTCGTAAGGCCGCTGCCGTGGCGATGAGCATCATCGCCATCGCCTGTCGCATCTGCGGCATTTTTATGAGTGCGATGACTGTGTTGTTGTGCTTTAGCGGCCTCACCGCCAAGCTGCAGATCGTGGGCTTTGTCGTTGAGCTTTCGCGCGCGCTGCCGAGCGCCATCGCCGGCTACGGCGTCATCACCTCGCCCTTTGGCGGCGTATTCCGCCTGGATTACGCCATCGTGGCCGTCATCCTGTTTGTGGCCGACTACCTACTCGCTCGCGCCTCGCGCCGCGTCCGCTAGGGGAGCACCATGTCCAGCAGCTACATCATGAACCTGCTCGCGAGCGCCGTCGCCGTCATCGTCGGCATCGTGAACCACGAGAGTGCGCACGCCGCTGCGGCCTGGGCACTCGGCGATAAGACGGCCCGATCACGCGGCCGCGTGTCGCTTAACCCGCTCAACCATATCGACCCGTTTGGCACCATCATCTTGCCGCTGCTCCTGCTTGCCGCCGGCGGCCCGGTGTTCGCCTTCGCCAAGCCCGTGCCCGTCTACCTCAACAACCTCAAGCACCCCAAGCGCGACGAGGTCCTGGTGAGCGTTGCCGGCCCCGCATCGAACATCGCGCTCGCGTGTCTTGCCGCGGTCCTCATGCGCCTGGCATATGGCAGCCTCTACACCAGCATGTCCTTTGCCCTGGCGTCACAGATCATGAACTTCGGCGCCACCTTTATCGTGGTCAACCTGTCACTCGCGTTCTTCAACCTCATCCCGATCCCGCCGCTCGATGGCTCGTCGATCATCGTGCCCTTCCTCAAGGGCAAGGCGCTCAACAACTACTACCATCTGCAGCAATACGCTATGCCCATCCTCATCCTGGTGCTGTACCTGCTGCCTACGTGGACCGGCATCGACGTAATCGGCCGCTATTTCGACGTTACCGTGTATCCGCTCGCTGAGCTGCTGCTCAACTTCGCAATCGCCGGCATCTAAGGTAAACTTACAGGTCGACCGTGCAAAACGGTCGCAACAAGCGCCCAAACCGCGCCGCGAAGGCGCCGACCAAGGCGCTCGTCGCTGTCGAAACGCGTCTCGACGCAGGTCTACAGCGGACCGTTCGACCTGCTGCTGCAGCTGGTAACCCGCCAAAAAGTAGATATCGGCGCCATCTCCATCAGCGAGGTGGCCGAGCAGTACCTTGCCGAGGCCGAGCGCATCGAGGCGCTGGACCTTGACGTGGCGAGCGACTTTTTGCTGGTCGCGGCAACCCTTTTGGACATCAAAGCCGCCTCTCTGGTACCGCAGGAGGCACCGCGCAAAGTCGGTGACGACGATGACGAGTTCGACGAAGACCTCGAGGAACTCAGCACGCTCGACGGCGACGCCCTGCGCGAGGTCCTGATCCAGCGCCTGATTGCCTACAAGCAGTTTAAGGGCGCGGCTGCGGCCCTCGGTGCCCGCATGCAGGCCGAAAGCCGCATGCATCCGCGCGTGGCCGGCCCCGACCCCGAGTTCCTAGGCCTTATGCCCGACTACCTTGCCGGTATCACGCTGCGCGGTCTCGCCGTCATCTGTGCCGACCTGGACGGCAAGCGCCAGACCTTCCTGCTAGAGGCCGAGCATGTGGCGCCGCATCGCGTGCCGCTCGACCTGACCGTGGCCTCAGTCGACCGCTTTACCATGGCGCACCAAACCTGCACCTTCCGCGAGCTACTGGACGGCGACGCTTCCACCGAGCAGCTCGTCGTCACCTTCCTGGCCATGCTTGAGCTTGCCAAGCGCGGCTCGCTCACGCTGAGCCAGGACGAGATCTTCGGAACCATCAGCATCAACCGAGTCGAGGGGGCCGAGGCCTACGTGCCCGGCGAGGGCCCCGAGCTCACCGAATAGGAGCCGCAACCATGTCAACCCTTTCCACGATGGAGGCAAACAGCCTCAAAGGCGCCCTCGAGGCGCTGCTGCTGGTGTCGAGCGACCCGGTGAGTGCGCCCGCGCTGGCCGGCGCACTGGATATCGCCCCCGGCGAGTGCGCATCGCTGCTCGCCGAGCTCAAGGTTGAGTACGAGGAGGCCAACCGCGGCTTTCAGCTGCGCGAGGTCGCCGGCGGCTGGCGCCTGTTCACGCACCCCGCTTACCACGACGTGGTCGAGGCCTATGTGTTGAGCTGGGACACACAAAAGCTGTCCCAGGCGGCGCTCGAAACCCTGGCCGTTATCGCATACCACCAGCCCGTAACGCGCGAGGTGGTCAAGGGCATCCGCGGCGTCAACTCCGACGGCGTCATCGCGTCGCTCGTGGACAAGGGTCTGGTGCGCGAGCTCGGCCGTGACCCCCAGCGCGGTCAGGCCATCATTTACGGCACGACCAACGCCTTCTTGGAAAAGTTCGGCCTGCGCTCCACCCGCGACCTGCCCGACCTGGAGCAGTTTGCCCCCGACGAGCAGTCGCGCCAGTTTATCCGCGAGCGTCTGAGCGGCCGCAGTATTCAGTCCACGCTCGAGGAGCAGGCCGAGGATCTGGACGAAGAGCGCGAACTGCTCGATACCGATGTTGAAGATGTTGAGGCAGTCGACGAATCGGAGACCCTAGTCGCCGACGAGACCTCGGAGGATTTGCATGACGAGGACTAACGAAGTAGGGGAGACGCGCGCCATGAGCAACGCAGCACCCGCAACCGACGCCCAGCCCGTCTATCCGCACACTATGCGCCTGCAGCGCTTTTTGGCGCGCGCGGGCGTGGCGAGCCGCCGCGGCTCGGAGGACCTGATGACCGCCGGCCGCGTGACCGTCAACGGGCTGGTCGCGACCGAACTGGGCACCAAGGTCGATGTCGACCGCGATCACATCGAGGTCGACGGCGTGCCCGTCAAGCTCAACCAGGGCGCCGTGTACCTGATGCTTTACAAGCCGACCGGCTACCTCACCACCATGAGCGACCCGCAGGAGCGCCCTTGCGTGGCCGACCTGGTCCCGCGCAACCGCTTTCCGGGGCTCTTCCCGGTGGGTCGCCTGGACCGCGACACCACGGGCCTTTTGCTCTTTACCACCGACGGCGACCTATCGCAGGACCTGCTGCACCCCAGCAAGCATGTCTACAAGACCTACCAAGCGCTCGTGGACGGACAGCTGACCGACCGCGATCTAGATCCGCTCCGCCGTGGCATCGAGCTCGACGACGGCCTATGCCAGCCGGCAATCTGCCGAGTCATCAACGCGCGCGAGGCCGTGGCCGTGGCTCCGCAAGGCGTCAAGCCCGGCACCACCGCCGTGGAGGTCATCATTCGCGAGGGCCGCAAGAACCAGGTCAAGCGCATGCTGGGCAAGATTCACCATCCCGTGATCCGCCTGCACCGCTGCAACTTTGCCGGCCTTGAGCTCGAGGGCGTGGCCAAGGGCTCGTGGCGCGAGCTCACCGACCGCGAAGTGCAGATCCTCAAAAGCGGCGGCATCCCGCCCAAGCAGGCGCGCGCCAAGCGCAACGGCGACAAGCCCCAAGACACCCCCGCCAGCCGCACGCGTCACCTCGGCAGCCACGGCTCCGCACCCAAGCGCAACACCTACCGCGAGCGATACACGGGCTAGGCAACCCGCCGCGCCCCAACGCCCGCGAACCATACCAGCACGTCAATCATCGAAAGGAAGCATTGCATGATCGTCGCCATCGTCGGCCCCGCCGGTTCCGGCAAGTCCACCATCGCCAAGGAGATCGCCCGCCAGCTGGGCTTTAACAAGCTCGACACGGGCGCCATGTATCGCGCCGTCACCTTCGCCGCGCTCGACCGCGGCATCGACCTGGACGACGAGGCGGCCATCGACGCCCTCGCCGAGCAGATCGAGATTCGCTTTACCAACGGCACCGGCGAAGACACGCGCCTGACCATCGACGGTAAGGATGCCTCGGCTGCCATCCGCACCCCGCAGGTCGACGCCAATGTGTCCAAGGTCTCGGCCTACCCGGGCGTGCGCGCCGCCATGCTCATCCACCAGCGTCGTGCCGCCGAGGACCGCGACATCGTGGCTGAGGGTCGCGACATCGGCACCGTCGTGTTCCCCAACGCGCAGGTCAAGGTGTTCCTGACCGCCGACCCGCGTGAGCGTGCCCGCCGCCGCGTACTTCAGCGTCACCAAAACGATGCCCAGCCGCTCACGCCCACGCAACTCGAGGCCGAAGTCGACGAGACCCTCGACGCCCTTAAGCAGCGCGACAAGCTCGACAGCAGCCGCGAGGTCGCCCCGCTCGTGCCCGCCGAAGACGCCGTGCACGTCGACTCCACCGCCCACACCATCGATGAGGTCGTCTCGATAATCGAGGACCTCATCAACCAAAGGAGGTAACCCCTGCGCCTGTTTAAGCAGACGCCCGAGGATTACTACAACGCCCCCTACGCCGAGTTCCCAGCGTTCATCCGCGGCACCGTCGTCGTAGTCATGGCCATCCTTTGGGCCTTCTCCAAGTTCATGTGGCGTTGGAAAGTCGAGGACGCTGACCTGCTGTTTGAGCGCCAGGAAGGCCGCGGCAGCGTGGTCATCTGCAACCACACCTCGATGGCCGAGCTCCTGGCCGTTGAGACGGCGTTGTTCTTTGGGGGCCGCCGCATTCGTCCCATCTTTAAGTCCGAGTTCGCCAAGAGCAAGATTGTGCGCTGGGCCTTTAGCCGCGTTGGCGGCATCCCCGTGGAGCGTGGTACTGCCGATATGAAGTGCCTGCGCGCCGCTCAGCATGCGCTGCAGCGCGGCGAGGACGTCCTGATCTTCCCCGAGGGCACGCGCATCCGCTCGCGCGAGATCAAGCCCGAGGTCCACGGCGGCTTTGCGCTCATCGCCCAGATGGGCAAGGCGCCCGTCAACCCGCTCGCCATCTGCGGCTGGTCCGACATCACGCCCGCAGGCAAAAAGCTCATGCGTCCCAAGAAGTGCTGGATCCGCGCCGGCAAGGCCGTCTCGCTTTCCGACGCACCGGCTGGGCTTAAGCGCACGGAGCGCCTGGAATGGTTTGAGTCCGAGGCCATGAACCGCGTCTACGCTATGCGAGACGAGCTGTGCGCCGAGCATCCGGGCAGGTTCTAGCCATGAGCGAGGAAGTCATGAACACTGCCGAGCCTGCGCCTGGCAAGGCAGACGCTCCCACCATCGAAATCGCAGCCCACGCCGGCACCTGCTACGGCGTACAGCGTGCGCTCGATATGGCGCTGGCCGCCGCCCCGCAGGCAGGGGAGAGCACTCAGGTCCATACCTTGGGTCCGCTCATTCATAACCCCATCGTGGTACGCGAGCTCGCTGAGGCAGGCGTTGGCTTGGCCGAGAACCTGGATAATGCCGCAACCGGCACCGTGATCATCCGCGCCCACGGTGTGGTGCCGCAGGTCATCGATGCCGCTCGCGAGCGTGGCCTTAACGTCATCGACGCCACCTGCCCTTACGTCAAGAAGGTTCACGTGGCAGCCGAGCGCCTGGTGCGCGAGGGCTACCACGTGGTGGTCGTGGGTGAGCCGGGGCATCCCGAGGTCGAGGGCATTCTGGGTCACGCCGGCGACGATGCGCAGGTCGTGAGTTGCGCCGCTGATGCGGACGCGCTGCCGTTCAAGGGCAAGGTAGGCCTCGTCGTGCAGACCACCCAGACCGCGCAGAACCTCGCCGAGGTCGTGGCAGCTATCACCCCGCGCGTGCAGGAGCTGCGTGTGATCAACACCATCTGCGCCGCCACGAGTGAGCGTCAACAGGCAGCAGCCACACTTGCCAACCGCTGCGACTGCATGGTCGTCGTGGGCGGCAAGAACTCGGGCAACACCCGCCGCCTGGCGCAGATTTGCGCAGACGCCTGCGAGCGCACGCATCACATCGAGGAAGCTTCAGCGCTTGAGCCCGCTTGGTTTACCGCCGCTCACCACATCGGCATCACCGCCGGAGCCTCCACCCCGCAAGAACACATCGAGCGCGCCGTCGAGCGCATCAAGGAGCTTTGCCGCTAATCATGGACCAGACCGTACCCGCATACGCCGCCGAGGTGGCCGATTACGGGCGCAGCCGCGACCCCGAGCCGGGTGAGGGCGCGCTCGTAAAGAACGTGCGTCCCGAATCGCCCGCGTGGGATGTGGGTATCGAGCCGGGCATGCGCGTGCTCACGGTCAACGGTGAGGCGCTCACCGACATGATCGTGTGGCTCTGGGAGGCCGACGACGACACCGTCGACCTCGAGGTTTTCGACCCGCGCGACGGCACCGTCACCCCCGTCGAGCTCGACCGCTTCCCGGGCGAGGACTGGGGTTTGGAGTTCGATGGCCCCATCTTCGACGGCATGCGTACCTGCGTAAACGCCTGCGTGGTCTGCTTTATGACCATGTTGCCCAAGGGCGGCCGCTCCACGCTCGATAGTCGCGACGACGACTACCGCCTGAGCTTTTTGCAGGGCAACTTCGTCACGCTCACGAACCTCACCGACGAGGACGTGCAAAACGTCATCCAACGCAACATGAGCCCTATGAACGTGTCGGTCCATGCCGTGAGCCCCGACGTCCGCCGTCGTATGATGGGCCGCAACGCCCAGCGCGGCATGGACGTACTCGAGGCCATCATGGCCGCCGGCATCGAGATTCACGCGCAGATCGTGTTGTGCCCCGGCATGAACGACGGCGAGGAGCTGGAAAAGACCCTGCGCTTTTGCGAGGAGCACGAGCAAATCACCAGCCTGGGCATTGTGCCGCTCGGTTTTACCAAGCATCAGAACCGCTTTAGCTGGTCATACAGCGACAAGCCCGAACTGGCTCGCGAGACCATTGCCATGATCCGTCCCTACCAGGACCGCGCCTTCGAGCGTTTTGGCCGCCACACCTTCCAGATGAGCGACGAGTTCTACCTGGACGCCGGCATCGATCCGCCCGAGGCGGACTTTTACGACGGCTATCCGCAGTACTACGACGGTATCGGCATGATCCGCTCATACCTAGACGAGACGGACGATGTGCTTGCCGCCGCTGCCGAGCGACTGGCCCGCGTCCGCGAGGCCATCGCCGCTCGCAGCCAGCACCTGCTGTGCCTCTCGGGCGCCAGCGCACGCGACACCGTGGCACGTTTCGTGGAATCGCCGCAGGGGCTCGCCGGCACCGTCACGGCCATCAAGAATCGCTACTTTGGCGGCAACGTGGACGTGACCGGCCTCATCGTCGCCTGCGACATTCTGGAACAGCTGCCGCAGGACCTCTCGGGGGTTATGCTCTTTGTGCCTAAGCTCATGTTCAACGCTGACGGCATGACGCTTGACGAGTATCATCGTGACGATTTACTCGCAAGCCTTACCTGTCGCGGCGCCGAGGTTCATGTGGTGTCGACCATGCCGCATGAGCTGCTCGATACCCTGGAGCACTTCCTTGGCATTGTGCCTGCCGACTCTAACACTTCCACTGACCCTACCCATTAAAGGAGTGCAGATGAAACCTATCGTCGCCGTCGTCGGACGCCCCAACGTGGGCAAGTCCACGCTCGTTAACCGCCTGGCCCAGACCTCGGACGCCATCGTCCACGAGTCTCGCGGCGTCACGCGCGACCGCTCGTATCACACGGCCGATTGGAACGGCCGCGAGTTCACCATCGTCGACACGGGCGGCATCGAGCCGCTCAAGAGCGACGACGTCTTTGCCACGTCCATTCGCGACCAGGCGCTCGCCGCCGCCGAGGAAGCCGCCGTCATCCTGTTTGTGGTCGACGGCCGCACCGGCGTCACCGAGGAGGACGAGTCGGTCGCCCGCATGCTCAAGCGCTGCGACAAGCCGGTCTTTCTGCTGGTGAACAAGCTCGACAATCCCGATCGCGAGAACGACAGCATCTGGGAGTTCTATTCGCTTGGCATCGGCGAGCCCACGCCGCTCTCGGCCCTGCATGGCCACGGCACGGGCGACCTGCTCGATGACATCGTGGCCCTGCTTCCGGAGGAAGAGGACGAGGTCGCCGATGAGTTCCCCGACGCACTGAACGTCGCCATCATCGGCCGTCCCAACGCCGGTAAGTCGTCGCTGTTCAACCGCATCCTGGGCGCCGACCGCTCTATCGTGTCCAACATTGCCGGCACGACGCGCGACGCCATCGACACGGTCGTCGAGCGTAACGGCAAGCACTACCGCATGGTAGACACCGCGGGCATTCGCAAGAAGAGCACCGTGTACGAGAACATCGAGTACTACTCGATGGTCCGCGGCCTGCGCGCCATCGACCGCGCCGACGTGGCGCTGCTCGTCGTTGACGCCTCCGTGGGCGTTACCGAGCAGGACCAGAAGGTCATGGGTCTTGCCATCGAGCGCGGCTGCGCCATCGTTGTGCTGCTCAACAAGTGGGATCTGCTCGACGACGACCATAAGCGCGAGGCCTGCATGGAAACCATCGACCGCCGTCTGGGCGTCATGGCTCCCTGGGCCCAGTACCTGCGCATCTCTGCCCTGACCGGCCGCAGCGTCGAGAAGATCTGGGCAATGGTCGACGCCGCCGAAAAGACGCGCTCTCAAAAGATCAGCACCTCGCGCCTCAACACGTTCCTCACCGACCTGCGCGAGTTCGGTCATACCGTGGTGGACGGCAAGCGCCGCCTGCGTATGCACTACGTGACCCAGACGGGCGTCAACCCGCCGACGTTCACGTTCTTCGTCAACCACAGCGACCTGGTCAACGACACCTACCAGCGCTACGTGGAGAACCGCATGCGCTCGACCTTCGACTTTGCCGGCACGCCCATTCGACTCTTCTTTAGGAAGAAGGAGCAAAAGGATGCATAATCCGATTC
>CAJMJM010000010.1 GCA_905213725.1 Collinsella aerofaciens | reverse complement strand
CGTTTGTCTCCACCCGCGTAGCGGGTGGTTTAAAGCTGGCCGCTGCGCGGCCAGCGGACTAAAGTCTTGAAATAGAAAAGCCGGGCTCCCCTATTGGGGAGACCCGACTATGCGTGTTGAAACCATGAAGAAGCGCCTCGTTCAATGTATGGCAGACGCCACCCCTACCAATAACTAGCTATTGAGCTTGTTGATGTCATCGTCGGTGATGGTGCCTTCCTGGCTAGACGACGGGCTGTCGCCGTTGTTATCGGAGGCGTCGTCATCGGAGGGCTCAGTCTCGTTGGACGTGGAGTCGGATGTCTGCACATTGGCTCCCGAAACGGTCTTGGCGGTAAGGTCATAGGGCATCTGGCCGTACCAGACGCAGTGGACTGCCTCGAGCGTGCCATCGACCGTGATACCATCGAGGGCATCGCTCACGGCACGGCACAGCTCATCGTTAGAGCTAAGGCCTGCGACACCAAGCGTGGAGGGCGTCTCGAGCGTGCCGACATAGGAGATCTGGCTCATCAGGCGCGCGAGGTAACCACCGGCCGTGGAATCACAGATCACGTAATCGACTTCGCCCGACTCGAGCGCCTCAAAGCACTCATTGATGTTGGAGAAGGTCTTTTGGTTGGCCGTAATGCTCTGCTTGGCGAGCGCTTCCTGCGAGGCCGAAGAGGTCTGAACGCCCAGGGTAGCGGTGTTAAGCGTTTCGGTGGAAACGCTCAGCGACTCTCCGTCGCTGCTCTTGCCGAATACGGCGGGGGCGTCGTACAGACAGGTGCCAAGCGAGCTGATATCGCCGTCCGTAGACCTGACGTCACCAATGAAGATGTCGGCCTTTTTATCGCTGAGCGCGGAATCGGCCGAGGACGCATCGACAAAGGCAACCTTGAGACCCATGCGGCATGCGAGGGCACGAGCGGCATCGACCGCATAGCCCGTGAGGTTTCCGTCGGCATCCTGCATGGCTTGCGGGGCATCGGAAGTATCGAGAGCGACAGTCAGGGTTCCCGGCGTGACCAGGGCATCGTCCGATACCGTGGGGGTAACGGTCTCGCGCTCGATCTGGTCGATCGTGGGCGTCGTGAACGTGGACAGTGGATTGAACGCGCATCCACTCAGGCCCAAAACGGCAATGACCGCCGCGACCCCAGCGCCTAACCGAGCCGCATGCATCAAGCTGCCCCTCACCATGTCCACTACCCTGCCTTCTGTGTCGCATACAATCCGTGACCTGCACGGAATATCGGGTTGTTCCCACCAGCTGACCTGGTATTTGACCCCACACTTGCGCACCGGGGCGTTTGCTCGGGAGGCCGCAGCCACCTTCACGACTGGCCCGCTCGCCCGCGAGGCGGTATTGCCCCAAAGAAAGTAGAACGGACGGTGCGGCTTACATCTAGGACGCGCCATGATCGCGCCGCGCGCACGCGGTCGCTTACGTGGATCCCTTTGACCGCGTCTGTCTTGGACTAGGACGGGCATTTCGTCCGTCCGCAACCACAGCCTGGCAGGAACGTAGCGCATTATAGCTAAGTTCAAGCTAAAGTTTAAGGTTAGGGGCGTTATTCGCATCGCGAGTACAGATTTCGCAGGTCGGAGCGGGCTATTCGTGCCCCTCTGAAGCCCGGAGCTCCCCTACGGGGAGCTCCGGGGCACCCGTCTCAGGGTGCCGTGGCCAAAAAATAGCAAATATGAGTACTGTTACCAATTTAGTAGCAGGAGTTTTTGGCTCTGCAAGCTGTTTTCACGCTCTATAACGTCAGATTGATGCCAGGATATTCCACTTTTGTTTAATAACTTTCTAATTTACCCCATCTTCCAGTCCCAAAATCCCTGATTTTACTGTTACTGAATTTGTAGCAGTACTCATATTTGCTATATTTTGGCCAGAGCATATATCCAACTCCCTGTTTCAGAGCATTGTTAGGCGGGTTTAAGCCCAAAACACGCCCGCAGCGTGTTAAGCAGCGCCTCTTGCTTTTTCCTGCGGGCATCGACACGATTCCGGCACCGCTTTCGCATACGCTGGTGCATGCGCCATGCGAGTGCTTCCATCGCTTCCATGTCACAGAGCATTTCGTTGTTGACCGTCGCGACCTCGATTCCCATAGTAATCAAGCCCGTGTTGCGCTTTTCATCATGGATACGTCCCCTCCGAGAAGAATGGCCCAGCTCACCGTTGTATTCCAAGTCAAACCGGGCTGCTTCCTGAAAGGCATCGCAAACCACATGCGGCATCCCCGAGATCGCCTGTGCACGGTCGTTGAACTCGATCTTGTAGTCGGTCTTAAAGGGACCACAGGCAAATCCGCCATAGGAAAACGGAAGCGAAAACATGGCAAGCATGATGCACTCCATGGGTGAACGCAGGTTTTCCGACAGATAGGGACACAGCCGCCGCAGCTGCTTGGCCGCGCTCCCCTTGCATGCCGCGAGGTAATCTACCAGGCAATCGGGTGTCAGCACGGACTCGATCTCAAAGTAACCGACATCTGGCGGCTGGTCTTTGTCCTTTGCCAATTTGTTCACGACAGGCGAGGTGTAGGGAGGCAGATACTTCCCGCGGTCACTCAGTGAAATCTTAGAGCACAGCTCCTGGGCCAGGGCAAATGCCTGGATGCAGCCGACCTCGCGCACGACGGCTACGCAAAGGGCCTCGGGAGATAGACTGTACACCCCCGGTTCCACCTCTAGAATCGAGCCGGCGGGCAACTCGGAGCATACGGACCAGCTCACGCCAAGAATACGGCGGCGCTGCGCTGCAGACCCTACCAGCAAGCACAAATCCTCTTGCGCCTCGCCGCTTGCGGCCCCAATCCGCACCAAATCGGGAAGATAGATGTCCTCGGTCGAGGGCGACGATGTGCGCAGCACACGGCGCTCTTCATCGGGATTAAGGTCCTTCCAGCTTATGTAGCCCATCTGCCGGCGCTCGGCGCGCATCATGCGTAGCGCCGAGGCGCCAGTTAGGATTACGGAAGCCGCTAGCTGCTCTTTTGTCGGTTTGTTGCACCACCTGATTGTTACCGCCACATGAATCACCCCTACCAAACACGTGCGATAGCAAGGCCATCGACTGCCGCAGCGCCGGCGCGCTTGAGTTCCGCCGAAGCCGCGGCCATCGTCGCGCCCGTGGTGATAACGTCATCGATAAGCAGCAGGTGGCGGCCGTGCACGTCCTCAACCGTCTCATACATGCCTTGGGCACGCTCGCGGCGCTCCTCACGACCGAGTTCGCGCTGGTCGCCATGGCCGTACTTGACCAGGGCGTCCAGCAACGGCACGCCCGACAGCTCGCAAAATGGGCGCGCAATGGCCTCCATATGATCAAAACCACGCCGCCGAAACGCTACCGCCGTCGCAGGCACAAACACCACCGCATCCGCACCGGACAGCACACCTCCATAGCGATCGGGCGCTACGACCTGGGCATGCAGGGCGGTGTCGTAGAGCAGCTCCGCCAGATACGGAGCCAGACGTCGCTCGCCCGCATCCTTGTACGCTTTAATGATGCGCGGCAGCGGATGCGCATAGACGGCGCACGCCAGGCAGCGGTCGAGCGCCTCCGCCATTGCCGAGGACGTGCCCTCGACCGAACACTCAGTGCACAGCAAATCCCCAAACGGGGCGCCGCATCGGGTGCAGCTATGACGTGGGTCGATGAGCGTGAGCGCGGTCAGGCAGTCTTGGCAAATAAGCGCACCGGCGCGCTCGCAGCCGGCACATCGTGTTGGCGACAATGCCTCGAGCGCCTCGCGTGCCACCCACTCGGC
This sequence comes from Collinsella aerofaciens, assembly GCA_905213725.1. Taxonomy (GTDB): domain Bacteria; phylum Actinomycetota; class Coriobacteriia; order Coriobacteriales; family Coriobacteriaceae; genus Collinsella; species Collinsella aerofaciens_BZ. The sequence goes on along the minus strand of CAJMJM010000010.1, from coordinate 22,360 downwards.
AAACGGTAGCAATTCGTCCGCAAACGGTAGGGCGCCGGCGCCCTGCAGACGGCGCAATATGTTCAGATGGCTCTTCAAGACACAACCCTCCCTACGTTCGGTCGCAGGGAGGGTTGTTGATTCGGCGCTATGATACCCCGATGCGCTCGGGGCAAGGCGGGCTAAATCCGCTCGCGGGCGTTATTCGCCGGCGGGCGGTTGTGGTGCGGACGAAGACGGGGTCGAGCCCTCGCCACCATCCTGGCGCGGCTTGCGGGAACGGCGACGGCGACGGCGCTTTTGACCCTGGTCGGCCGAGCCCTCGCCACCGCGATCCTCGCGCGGCTCGCGCTCGTCGCGAGCGGCGCCACGCGAAGCCTTGGCAGCCGCTCCCCCGCCATCTCCGGGACGACGGCGCGTGACCTTGACCTCGCCATCCGAGACCTGATCGGCCACGGAGGGCACTGAGGGCTTCTGCTGCGCGCCCGAGGAATGGCGACGGCGCGGACGCGGCGCGCGCTCCTCCTCGCCACGTGACTTGCCGCCCTTGTCGACAGGCGCATCGGAGGCCGAGGCGCCCTTGGAAGCGGCACCGGCCTCGCGAGCAGCTGCGGCGCGAAAGGCGTCCTCGCGCTCCTCGCTCGACAGATGACGACGGCGGCGACGTGTGGGGTTCATGCCACCGCCGCGATTCTGCTGCTGGGGCTGCTGAACCTCGCGCTCGCGAGAAGCGTTCTTGCCCGCGGGAGCGGCCTCGCCGGCATCGCCCGAACCCGCGCGCTTGCGGCGGCGACGTCCACCGGCAGCCTCCTCAGCCTCGGGTGCCTCGGCCTTGCCGCGACCCTTACCGCGGCCGCGACCCTCGCCCTGACCCTGACCGGCGCGAGCATCGGATTCGGCATCGCGACGACGGCGCTTGGGCATCGACGTGCCGGCAAGACGGTCGGCACTCGACAGGCCATCGCCCACGTCGACGCCGTTCTCGCGATCGAGCTCCATGAGCGCCAGGCGCATCTCGGGCGACTCGATGCGCTCGAGCACGTCGCGCGTCACGCAGTCGGGGCGGCAGTTGCAGCCCTGCTCGGCGGCCTTCTTTTTGCAGCCCTCCGAGCACGTCATATCGGCCAGGTTGACCTTAAAGACCTTGCCGTTCTCCAGGCGCAGCACCAGCTGCTCACGCGGCGTGTCATATTCCTGAATACGCGCCTTGCCAAGCGGCGTATCGATGAGCGTCTTCTTTTTGGGCGCACGGCTCTTAAAGTCCTTGTACGCCTCGAACTCATAACGCAGACAGCACATCAGGCGGCCGCAAACGCCGCTGATCTTGGACGAGTTGAGCGGCAGGTCCTGCTCTTTTGCCATGCGAATCGAGACGGGCTCAAACTGTCCGCCAAAGCGCGTGCAACAGAGCTCTTGGCCGCACTGGGCATAGCCGCCCACCAGGCGGGTCTCGTCGCGCACGCCGATCTGGCGCATGTCGACGCGAATATGCAGCGTCGAGGACAGATCCTTGACGAGCTGGCGAAAATCGACGCGCTCCTCGGCCGCAAAGTAGAACACGGCCTTCTCGCCGCCAAACAGGTACTCGACGCCCACCGGCTTCATCTCGAGGTCGAGCTCCTTGACCAGACGGCGGAAGTCGACCATGGCCTCGTCGCCCTGGATGGCCAGGTCGTCGGCAAGCTGCAGGTCGATGTCGCTCGCCACGCGCAGCACGGGCTTGAGCGGCTGACCGATCTCGTCTTGCGGCACCTCGAAGGGATCGGCCGTGACCAGGCCAATCTCGGTTCCGCGCTCGGTGGAGCAGATAGCGTAATCTGCCTCGAGGATATCCAGATCCTGCGGGTCGAACCACAGGTCGCGCGAGGCGTAGGTAAACTTAACGGGTACGACTAACGGCATTTCAGTGCCTTCCTGATATCGAACAGCATGACCTCGATGGCCAGCTGGGGAGTAACGTTTCTGGCGATGTTGCGCTCGGCGGTCGCGACTGCCTCGAGCGCCCGCGTGGCACCCGCAACATTGGTCGCAGCGGCAAGCCGACCGATCGTGTCGCGCACGTCTTCGTTCACCACGTCGGCCGCCTCGTCCTGAAGTGTCAGCAGCACATCGCGCATGAGCGTCCGCGCGCTCGCCAGCGCTTCCATGATACCCGAACGCTCGCGCGCATTGAGCTCGCGCTTATTGCGGTCCTCAAGCTGCTTCAATGCTCCACGCGACAGGTAGTCGGCGTTTTGCTCGAGCACCTTTTCCTGCGTGGACTTGACCTCGGCGAGCGGCGCCTTAACGGCGACGATGAGCGACTTGGCGCGGCTGAGCACGTCGGCCTCGTCGGCGGCAATGAGTGAGTCGATGGCACGGACCATCTGACGGCGGGCGTCCTGGCGCTCGGCACTCTTAAGGAACTCGATGCCGCGCGTGGGGCTGCCCGCCACGGCGACGGCCATGCGACAACGCGCGATATCCTGACCAGTGGCACGGCTCACGGCGTGCGCGGCGACGGCGGGTGACACCAGCCGAAACGGCACGCACTGGCAGCGGCTCACGATGGTGGGCAACATCACGTCTGCCGAGGTGCCCAGCAAGATAAACATAACGCCCTCGGGCGGCTCCTCGAGTGTTTTGAGCAGTGCGTTGGCGGTGTTGGCGCGCAGCTGCTCGGCACGGTCAATGATGTAGACCTTGGCCTTGGCGCGGATGGGCGCCAGGGGTACGTCGTCGAGTAGCTCGCGCGTCTGGGCGATGAGGTAGCCCGTGGCGCTCTCGGGCGTGTAATAGTGCACGTCGGGGTGCGTATGGCGGGCGACGCGCACGCAGCTATCGCATGAGCCGCAGCCATCCTGCTCGCACAGGAAGGCTTGGGCGAGCGCCCACGCGGCGTCGAGCTTGCCCGCGCCGGGCGCGCCCAAAAACAGGTAGGCGTGCGATGCGCGACCGCTGGCGACGGCATTGGTCAAAAAGTCGCGCACGCGCTCTTGGGTGTCAAGCTTGGCCAGCAGGCTTGTCTGAGCGGGGGCCATGTTACTCGGCCTCCTGGGCAAGCGCGGCGGTGACGGCGTCCTGGGAAATGTCGAGGCCGTAGACGCGAACCTGCTCGACCGTCCGCGCGAAGACGTCCTCGATGGACGCGGTCGCGTCGATGAGCTTTACGCGGTTTGGTTCCTCGGCGGCGATGGCGCAAAATCCCTGGTAGACACGCTCTTGGAAGGCCATGCCCTTAGCCTCCATGCGATCTGCCGCGCCACGGGCTGCCATGCGCAGCGCCGCCTGCTCGGGCGTGATGTGATAGACGAGCGTGAGCGCCGGGTGCGTCCCCGCGACGGCCAGGTTGTTGGCATCGCGTACTATCTGGCGATCGAGGCCATCGGCAAACGCCTGATAGCAAGTTGTGGAATCGTAGAAGCGGTCGCACAGGACCACCTTGCCGTCAGTAAGGGCAGGCGCGATGACCTCGTGCACCAGCTGGGCGCGCGCGGCCTCGTAGAGCAACAACTCGCAGGTGTCTCCCATCGTCGTATTGGCGGGGTCGAGCAGCAGAGCACGGATCTTTTCGCTGATGGCGGTACCGCCCGGCTCGCGCAGGCTCACAACCTGGTAGCCAGCGAGTTCGAGCGCGCGGGCAAGCAGGCGCGCCTGCGTGGACTTGCCGGCGCCATCGACGCCCTCGAGCGTGATAAAGCTATGTTGAGCGGGCTCAAAAGCCATGGGCGCAGCCCCTTCCTACAAGGCGCGTAAATGCAGATATATCAACCAAGCCATGATACCCCAGTGCTCGGCGCGTCCCAAATCCAACCTAGCCATCGAGGCATCCCCGAAGTTGCGGTGAAATAGGGACTGATTGAAGCTCTGAGACCGCCAAACAGTCCCTATTTCACCGCAACTTATGATGGAGAATTTTGGACGCTGGGTATAATCGGCGTATTGCATTGAAATGTGGCGAAAGGAGTGGCAATGTCTCGGTATTGCGCCTCGTGCGGCAAGCTTCTTGCAGATAATGCCAAGTTCTGCACCTCGTGCGGTGCACCCGTTGAGCAAACAGCCGCGAGCGATAGCCAGCCCGCTTTCGAGCAGACCGGTTCCCTCGATACGCCGCAAGCCAAGGCGGACGACCCCCTCGCCTATCGCCCCGACCCCGCCGCAGGCCCCGCGGCCGTCGAGACCACGCAGCGCATACCCGTCGCGAGCGGCTCGCCCCAACAGCAGCCGGCTCCCGCATACGCGCCCGCTTCGCCACAGACCCCCGCTCCCAAAAAGAGCGGCACCGGGCCGCTTATCGCCGTTATCGTTGTGCTGGTGGCGATCATCATCGCCCTGGTCGTTTTCTTTGTGATCAAGCCTTTCGACAACGCCGCCACGCAGACGACTGCCGAGGTAGCTAAGCTGCACCATGACGTCGATGACGATGACCTAAAGCCTCTCGGCGATCCCAACAGCCTGTACGACGATGATGACGATGACGACGAGGATGGCGGCGAAGCAACGCTCTCCGAGCAGAACCTCTACCGCCGACTGAGCGAATACTACGACTTGCTCGAAGACCTCGACAACTACGTCCGTGGCTGCGCACAGAACTTCAACGGCAGCTATCTGGAAGAGGATCGAACCACCCGTCAAAATCTCGCCGACGTCGCCGAGCGCACGGAGGACACCATCGAGCAGTATTACGACATCGTCGAGGACCTAGACGTCCCGACGAGCTCCAAGAACTACAGCTCCTGGAAAGACATCGTTGCCCTGTACGACGACCTGAATCACCGCATTGACGCAATCTGTGATGCCTGGGAGATCAGCCTGAAATACGCCAAGCCTGCGGACCACAAGAATGAGATCGTGGCGCCGCTGTCGCGCGACAACGTGGCGGGCACCAATGACAATAAGTACCGCCTAGACTTTGAGGAGCGCTATCCCGGCGCCAAACCCGTCGAAGTGAACTAGCGCTTTGTCGTTCCCGAGCCGGCCGTTAGGGGCGGTACAAAACGGCCGGCAGAAAAGAAACGTCCCTAACTGCCGGATAAAAAACGAGCGAGGATTTTGAGGTCCTCGCTCGTTTTTGTTTTGGGCAATGTTTCGACTGCGCCGCTACTTGTCGGCGGCTGCTTTCTTGGCAGTCGACTTCTTCGCGGTCGTCTTCTTGGCAGCAGTCTTCTTTGCCGCCGTCGTCTTCTTGGCCGCCGTCGTCTTCTTGGCCGTGCTCGCCTTGGTCGTGGTCTTGCGACCGCGGGCGGGCTTCTTCTCCTTGGTCGGGCAGTCCATGTTCACGCAGATGCGCCACGGGCCGCGCGCCGTGTTGACCACCACGATGGGGGCGCCGCATTCGGGGCAAGTCTCACCCGTCGCCTCGAGCTTACCGCGCGCCGGCAGAGGATAGCTCACGCCGCAGTCATCGTAGTTGGTGCAGCGGATAAAGCGCTTGCCGCTCTTCTCGCTCTTGTGCGCGATCAGGTCGCCATGGCGTCCGGCCTCGGCGCACACCTTGCACTCGCCCACCTTAAGGTCAGGCTCGTAGTTGGTGGGGCACGTGGGGTTCACGCAAATCTCGAAGGCCTTCTGGCGGAACGGCTGGCACTTAATGCGCGGCGCGCCGCACTCGGGGCACACGGCCGCCTCGCCCTCGAGCGGGCTTACCTTGACGCCGCTCGGCACCGGATAGGTCACGTCGCAGTCGGGCCAGCCCATGCAGCCGATAAAGCTACCGCGGGTCTTGGCGCTCGTCTTCATAACCAGATCCTTGCCGCACTTGGGGCAGGCACCCACGCGCGCATCGGCCGTGACGGCGTCGCTGATGGCGTCGCCGAGCTCCTGCGTATGTTTGAGCAGCTCGTCGAGCACACCGGCCAGCAGCGCGCGCGAGTGCGTCACGACATGCTCTTCGGTGTCCTCGCCGCGCTCGACGCGGGTCATGTCGCCGTCGAGCTCGCTGGTCATATCGGGGCTCGTGATGCGCGGGGCAAATTGCGTCAGCGCGTCGATGATGGCGATGCCCAGCTGGCTCGGCTCAACGGGATCATTTTTGAGATAGCGCACGGCATACAGGCGCTCGATGATGCTCGCACGCGTGGACTTGGTACCCAGGCCGCGCTTTTCCATCTCCTGCACGAGCTTGCCCTGGCTGTAGCGCGCGGGCGGCTCGGTCTGCTTGGCCTCGAGTTTAATGTCGAACACGTCGACCGTATCGCCCTGCTCCAGCGGCGGCATCTGCTCATCGCGCTTAAGTCCATACGGATACGCCTCGCGGAAGCCCGGAGTCACGAGCACATCGCCCGAAGCCACGAACGGCTCACCGTTCACGTCGAGCTCGAGCTTGGTGTTCTCGATGGTCGCGGGACCCATAAGCGTCGCCAGGAAGCGGCGGGCGATGAGGTCGTAGAGCTTGCGCTGACCGCCGTCGAGCGTGGACGGATCGCCCTCGCCCGTGGGGTAGATAGGCGGGTGGTCGGTGGTCTCGACTTTACCGCGCGTGGGCTTCATGGGACCAGCGAGTACCTTTTTGCACACGGGCGCCAGCGCCGGGTTGATCTTTGCCAGGTCACTCACCACGGCGCCCAAATCGAGCGTCGCGGGATACACGGTGTTGTCGACACGCGGGTAGCTGATGAGGCCCGCCATGTAGAGAGACTCGGCGATGCGCATGGTACGCGCAGGCGAGATGCCCTCGGCTGCGGCGGCAGCCTGCAGCGAGGTGGTCGCAAACGGCGTGGGCGGCTGCTGCTTGCGCGAGCGCTTGGTCACCGCGGCGACGGTTGCCGTCGCGACGCCGTCAACATGGCCGTACGCCGTCTCAGCAGCATCCTTGTCGGTAAAGCGTGCCGTCTTGTGCGCAATCTTAAAGCGGTCATCCTCGGCAGCGCCCTGCGCAGCACCCATGCCGCGAATCTGCCAATAGTCCTCGGGCACAAACGCCATGCGCTCGCGCTCGCGCTCGACCACCAGGGCAAGCGTCGGCGTCTGCACGCGGCCGGCAGAGCGCACGTTACCAAAGCCGCCAAACTTGGCGAGCGTCAGGTAACGCGTGAGCACCGCACCCCAAATGAGGTCGATGTGCTGGCGGCTCTCGCCGGCGTCGGCCAGATTCTGGTCGAGCGAGACGAGATTATCGAAGGCCTGCGTGATCTCGGCCTTGGTAAACGAAGAGTACTGGGCGCGGGCGACCGGCAAGTCCGGCGCAACCTCGCGCACCTTGTTGAGGGCGTCCGAACCGATCAGCTCGCCCTCGCGATCGAAGTCCGTGGCGATGATGACACTGTCGGACTTCTTAGCCAGGTTCTTGAGCGAGCGAATGAGCTCTTTCTCGGCCGGCAGCTTAATGACGGGCGCCCAGGTGAGGTAGGGCAGGCTCTCGAGCTTCCAGCCCTTGATGGAGATACCGTCGGCAAGAAACGGCTTACGCTTGGTGTCGTAGGGCGGACGAGCCAGGCCATCGGGCATGTCGGCCGGCAGCATCTCGCCGTCCTCGGTCACCGAATACCAACCCAGCTTTTTATCGAACAGCACGCTGTCGCAAAAATCGGGCGCAAGGATGTGACCGGCGAGACCGATCGTCACACACTCCTCGCCCTTCCACTCAAAACGGTAGATGGCGGTGTTGTACACCTTGTCCTTTTTGGGTTTGCCCGTGGACAGACGCTCGGCGATCTGACGCGCGGCGTCGTTTTTCTCGGCGATGATGAGCTTCAAAAGAGGCTCCTATCTCGTGTCTCTGCGGCTACGCCCGCCCGTGTGGCGGCCGATTTACGCCCTTGCTTGCTCGATCTGCCCGATGAGCCAATCGCACCAGGCATCCATGCCCTCGCCCTTGCGCGCGCTCACGGCAAACCGCGGCGCCTGCGGATTGAGGTCATCGAGTGTCTTAGTATACCTATCCATGTCAAAATCGAAAGCCGGGGCCACGTCGACCTTGTTGAGCAGCTGCGCGCCGGCATGTTGGAAGATGCCCGGGTACTTGATGGGCTTGTCGTCGCCCTCGGGCACCGAGAGGATCATGATGGACAGGTTCTCGCCCAGGTCAAAATCGACCGGGCAGACCAGGTTGCCCACATTTTCGATAAAGATGACGTCGATGTTCTCCAGGCCGACGGCCTGGTCGAACGCATCAACGGCCTCCATGATCATGTTACCCTCGAGGTGACACAGACCGCCTGTGTTGATCTGGATGGCGGGCATGCCGGCTTCCTTCATGGTGATGGCATCGACATCCGAGGCGATATCGCCCTCGATGACAGCGCAGCGCAAGCCGGCCTTGTCGCGCAGGCGCTCGTTGGTGCCCAGGATCGTGGTGGTCTTGCCCGAACCGGGGCTCGACAGCACATTGATCACATAGGTGTTTGTCTCATTAAATCGCTGACGCAGCTGATCTGCCAGGCGCTCGTTGCGCGACAGAATCGGCGATGCGATATCAATCGTTTTCTCGGCCATACTTAGCGCTCCTTACTTTGGCCCCTTTATACCCCATCACTAGATGGCTAGCGGGCTAATCGTCGGGGGTTTCGATCTCGATACTTGCGATGTCGAGCTCGCGGCCGTGCAGCAGGCGCACGTTGGCGCCGCCGCACTGGGGACAGCGACAGTGGAAACGATCGTGGTCGAAAACCTCGCCGCAGTCCAGACACTCGCTTTGTGGATGGACCTCCTCCACGGCAAGCTCGCAGCCTCGCGTGAGCGGGTCCTCGTCGCGAAATGTCTCCCACGCAAAGTCGAGCGCCTCGCGCACGACCTCGGTCATATCCCCGATACGCAGCGTTACCAAAACGGCGCGCGAGGCCCCCGCCCCACGCGCCGCGCGAATCACTGTATCGAGTATGCCGTTGACAATGCCAACCTCGTGCATACCGATTTACTCCTCGCTATCCTCTTCGTCGTCCGAAAACAGGTCCAGACGGCTCACAAACAAGCCCTCCTTGCCCTCGCGCGCGGTAATGACCACGCGAGCGATGGCGAGCGAAATCTCGTAGAGCGAGAGCAGGGCGCCATACATGAGGCCCAGCGTAACGGGCGAGCCGTCGGGCGTAATCACAGCCGAGCCCACAAGCAGGCCAACGTATACGTAACGCCAGGCACTGCGGAAGGCCGCATAGGACACAATATGGAAGACGGACAGGTAGAAGATGATGAGCGGCAGCTCAAACGCCACACCAAAGCCGATCATAAAGAGCAGCTCCATGTTGACGTAGTTCTCCAGGTCGGGCAGCGCCGTGGCGACGGCCGAGGTCTCGCCGATAAGCCACTCAAAGCCTGCAGGAATGATGATGAAGTAGCAAAAGATGGCGCCCAGGAAGAACAGCACCGTCGAGGCGAGCACCGTGGGCACGACCCACTTGCGCTCGTTGGGACGCAGTGCCGGCAGGAAAAATGCCAGAATTTGCCAGATGATCATGGGCGTGCACATGACCACGGCCATCTTGATGGCCAGCGAGAAGCGCAGGCCAAAGCCGCCGAGCGTGGTGGTGATGTAGAACTTACCGTCCGGCACAAAGGAGCGGATGGGGTCTTCCAAGATGTCGAGCACCACGGGCGTGGCGAAATACAGCACGATGGCGGCGGCAAACACCGACACGACCACGATGGTCAGGCGGCGACGGAGCTCTCCCAAGTGATCGAAGAGCGGCATGCGCGCAGGTCCGATAGGCATTACTCATCGCCTCCCTTCGGGGCATCGGCGGCAGCGGCGTCGTCCTCGGCCTCGAGCTCGCGAGCGAGCTGGTCGACGACGGCCTTGCGCTTGCGGGGACGACGGGCGTAGAGGTCGGCCGTCGTGGGCTCTGCCGGCTCGGGCTCGGGCTCCGGCTCTGCAGCAAGTTCGGGCTCGACGACAGGCTCGGCGGCAGCGGCAGGCTCGGTGCTCTCGGCCTCGGACTCCTCAGCAGCACCCTCGCCCTCGGCGGCAGCCTCGCTCGCGGCCTTCTCGGCAGCAAGGCGGGCACGGCGCTCGGCAAAGGTCTCCTTCTTGGCGGGCGCTGCCGTCTCGGCGGCATCCTCGTCCGCATCGGAATCGTCATCGACGGCAGTCTTCTTGGGCTTGACCGGCGCCGAAGCGGCCTCACTTACCGGATCAATAATCTCGGACTGAACAACGGCCGTCATCTTTTCCTGCGTCTCGCGGAACTGACGGATGGCACGGCCGATCGTGCGGCCCATCTGCGGGAGCTTATCCGGGCCAAACAGCAAAAAGCCGAAGACCACGATGATCGCGAGCTCACCCTCTCCAATACCAAACACACATACCTCCAAGGCTCGATGTGAGTCGAGCCCGCACCGCGCCATTCGGCCGGAACTCGTCTATTCATTCGGTCAAGTATAGCGCCCGGACGCCAAAACGTCCGAGCGCATCACAAACATATGCCAAACGGCACGCCCTTTTGGGGGCAAAGATTATGCAGCGGTGATCGAAATCTCCTGGTCGACACCCAACAGCTGAACCACGCGCATCACCGGGGGCTGCACATTGGTGCAGCTAAAGCGCTTGCCGTGGTCGACCGCGTGGTGCGCGGCGCCCACGAGCACGCCAATGCCCGTCGAATCGATGTAGCTCACCTGGGCAAAATCGAGCTCAACGGCCTCAGTGGGCTGTTCGAGCGCCAGGTCGATGGCATTGCGCAGGCTATCGGCGTTAGAGATATCGATCTCGCCGGTTACCTTAATGGTGTAGAGCTCTGGCGTGGGGTTGGTGGAAATACCCAAATCCATGTATACGCTCCTTTACGTATCGAAAGTGCGGATAGTACGGGAAGCCGCGCGTTAGGCGCGCTCGGCACGCGCAAGCTCGGCAGCGACGAGCTTAACGGCCAGCACCAGAACATCGAGCGCGGCCTCCAGGTCCTCGACCGTGGGATAGCTCGGCGCGATGCGGATGTTGGTGTCGCGCGGGTCCTTGCCATAGGGCCAGGTAGCACCGGCCGGCGTGAGCTTGACGCCCAGGTCGGCACAAAGCGCGGCGACCTTTTGGGCCGAGCCCTCGGGACCATCAAAGCTCACAAAGTAGCCGCCGCGAGGATGCGTCCAGGTAGTGCAGCCCGTCTCGCCCAGGCCCTCGGTGAGCTTGCGCTCAACGGCCTCAAAGCGCGGGCGCAAAAACTCGGCATGCTTTTTCATGTGCGCCTTGACCGCCTCGATGGTGGGAAGGAAACGCACGTGGCGCAGTTGGTTGAGCTTATCGGCGCTGATGAGGCCGGCCTTCAGGCGCTTGGAGAACTCCGCGATAACCGCGGGGCTCGCACCGATAAAGCCGATACCGGCGCCCGGGAAGGTGATCTTGGACGTCGAGGCAAAGGCCACTACGCGGTCCTCGGTGCCCGCCGTGCGGGCAAGATCGAAGATGTTGGCGAGCTCGTCGGTCTCGTCGTACAGGTCGTGCACGCAGTAGGCGTTGTCCCAGAAGATGCGGAAATCGGGCGCGGCCGTGGGCATCTCGACCAGGCGACGCACGGTGTCCTCGCTAAAGGTGATACCCGTGGGGTTGGAATACTTGGGCACGCACCAGACGCCCTTGATGGAATCGTCGGCGGCAACGAGGCGCTCGATTTCGTCCATATCGGGGCCGTTGTCGGTCATCGCGACGGGAACGTTCTCGATACCCAAGTCGGCGGTAATGCCAAAGTGGCGATCGTAGCCGGGAACCGGGCACAGGAACTTGACCTTCTTGCCGTCGTGCGCTGCCTCGTAAGCCTCCCAGGGCTCGCTGCCGCACGAGCCGCAACGCCAGAACATACCGGCGATATCGTGCTCGATCAGCAGGCTCGACGAGCCCAGCACGAGTGTCTGCTCGGCGGGGCAACCCAGGAACTCCCCCGCCAGCTTGCGTGCCGAGGGAATGCCCTCAAAGCAGCCATAGTTGGAGCAGTCGACGTTGCCGTCGTGCAGATCGGCATCGGCATTGAGGATATCGAGCATGGGTCGAGAGATGTCCACCTGGGAGGGCGACGGCTTGCCGCGAGCCATGTCGAGCGCCAGGCCCTTGGCCTTGACCTCGGCGACCTCGGCTTTGAGCGCCTCGATGGCGGCATCGAGATCGGTGGTTTCCATCTTCTGGTAGATCGTCTGCATGGGTGCGACCTTTCGCGAAGCGGGACGTTGCAGTTCGTCTAAGTATAGACCGCCACCGCCGCAACGGTATGAAGCCGTGATAGATTAAGTCCATCGCAATGAATTACGAATCGCCGCGCATGCCGGCGTGAAGCGCCCAAGGAGGCACTATGGAGTACGGATCGTTCCAGGCCGAGGAATTCGGTGACCTGCAGCGCCTGGTCGACGGACTGTTTTACGACCGCCACGCCATCGCCCGCCTGGATCTGATCGTACAGGCCGAAATCTTGGACCTGGCACCCGATCTCATGGAAATCGTCAACCTTTTGCCGCCCGGCTACTACGACCGCCAATCGCTTTGCGACCAGCTCAACTCCGCCTTGGCCGCCCACGGCTGGGGCGCCGTCTACGGCACCGTGGAATAAACCTAGTCATTTAAGAACGTCCCCAATGACTAAAACGCCGCTTGTGACGGTGTTCACGGGCGGCGTTTTCAAACTTGTTTGTGCTTTTACTCGTTCTTGGGCGCGGGGTGTTTGCAGACCACACTCATGTAGATCATGCCGAGCACGGCCGCGGTGACCGAACCGGCAAGAATGGCAGCCTTGGCGGCAAGAACCTCAAACTCGGCCGTCGGGAAAGCGAGGCCGCTGATGAGGATCGACATCGTAAAGCCGATGCCGCCCAGAATGCCCACACCGGCAATCATGTGCCAGTTGACGTTGCGCGGCAACTGGCAAGCCTTGAGCTTGACCAGGGTAAATGTCATGCCAAAAATACCAATCGGCTTGCCCAGCAGCATGCCAAAGTACACGCCGAGCGTCACCGGGTCGGTGAGCAGTGTGCTCATGTCCACGCCCACTAGGCGAACCTGTGCGTTCACGAACGCAAAGATCGGCAGAATCACAAAGTTGACCGGCGTGGAGATCAGACGCTCCATGCGGATGAGCGGCGGGGTCACGCGGTGCATGACGCGCTCGACCCTGGTGGTCGAGACGGTAAAGTCATGCTGGCCCAGGATGTGTGCCTCGTCGTCGTAGCGGTCGTCGAGCAGCGGCAGGCACTCGCCCAGCCAATCGGTGAGGCTATCGAGCTTAACGCCGCACTTGGCCGGAATGGTGAAGGCCAGGATGACGCCGGCGAGCGTGGCATGTACGCCACTCTTGAACATGCAGAACCACAACAGCAGACCCAGTACCGAATACGGGGCAAGGCGGTAATGCTGCGTCTTGTTGAGCCACACGAGCACGCAGGTCACCAGCGCGGCGGCGCCCAACCAAAACGGATTGGGGCTCTGACCGTAGAAGATGGCGATGGCGGCGATGGAGATGAGGTCGTCGGCGATGGCGAGCGTCGAGAAGAACACGCGCACGCCGTTGGGCACGCGGATGCCCACAAGCGACAGCACGACCAGAGCAACGGCAATATCGGTTGCCATAGGGATGGCCCAACCGTAGCGGGCGCCGGCATGGTTAAAGATCAGGTAGATGCAGGCGGGAACGACGACGCCGCCCACGGCCGCCAGCATGGGAAGCATGGCCTGACGCGGATTCTTGAGCTCGCCGACCGTCATCTCGTACTTAAGCTCGATGCCCACCAACAAAAAGAAAATCGCCATGAGGAAGTCGTTGACGAAAAGCTCAACGGTGAGACCGGCCGTAAGGTTGCCCAGGCCCACATACAGCGGGGTCTCCAAAAAGTGATGGATGACCTCATAGGCATCGGTATTGGCGCAAATGACGGCGGCGATGGCGGCGAAGACCATGACGGCGGCGGAAATCGTGCCGTTCTCGGCGATGCGCTCCCAGATGTCGTGACGTTCAAAACGCTTGCGCTCACGAACGTTGAACAGCTGCTCGGGTGCTGCCATGGGCGGCTCCTTTCACGGGAAGGCTCCCGTCTTAAAAAAGCACGGCCCGCCAAATCGGCGGTGCCGCGCTCTAACGTATTACGCTTGCATCTAGCCTACCCTGCACGGATACCGCACAAGCTCGGCCGAAAAGCGGAACCACAGGTTGAACATTATTTGCTCAACGGCACGGGCACGCCTGTCCAAGAGACGACGCGGCGCCGTACACAAAAAACGACCGGAGCGCGGGGCGTCCGCGATCCGGTCGTGGCGTTTAGTGAACTAAACCTAGCAGGCGGCCATGATGGGGGCAGCGACCTGCTTCTTACGGGAGAGGACGCCCGGCATCCAGACGCCGTCGTGCTCGTCGGCAATGCCCAGGCCCTTCTGAGCAGCCTCGGTCTCGCCCTCGAGCAGGACCTGCGAGCCCTCCTCCATGATGTCGGTGATGCACAGGACGATGCCGTCAGCACCCTTCTCGGCGGCGTAAGCGCGCATGGCCTCGCGAATCTCGTCGATCATGCCGAGTGCGCGGGTCTTGTCGACGGTCTCGTACTGGCCGATGAGCAGCTTCTTGCCGGCGGGCTCGAACATCTTGATGTCGTTGCCGACCATCTCGGCTGCAGTGAAGGAGCCGGACGGACGGGTGAGGAAGACCTCCATGCCAAACTTGACCGGGTCGACGCCCACCTGCTCGCCGAGCTTGGCGGCGACGACGCGGTCGACAGCGGTGGTGGTGGGGCTCTTGAGCATGAGCGTATCGGTCATCATGGCCGAGAGCAGCAGCTTGGCCTGGACGTCGGAAAGCTCAACGCCGAGCACGTCGGCGAGCTTGGTGACGATGGTGCAGCTGGAGCCCCAGGGCAGGCAGATGTAGTGCAGCGGGCCGGCGGTCTCGAAGTCGCCGATGCGGTGATGATCGACGACGCCAAAGACCGTGGCGTCCTTAAGGCCGGCGACGGACTGGGCGGACTCGTTGTGGTCGGTGAGGACGACGAGCTGACCGGCCTCGACGGACTCGATCGCGCGAGGCTCGGCGATGCCGGCGTCGGCGAGCAGCTTGGCGGACTCTGCCGGAAGCTGACCAAGGGCGCAGGCCTCGTAGGTGTTGCCGGCATACTCAACCTGGTTGAGCAGCTGGGACAGGACGACGGCGCTCATGATGGCGTCGTTATCGGGGTTCTGGTGACCAAAGACAAGAACGTTTGCCATGGATATCCTCCACTTGATATGTGTACTTGGACGTAGCTATGGTAGCACGCCGATGCCGAGCCTTCGCAGACGGAAGGGCCACGGCATATTTTGGGGTAGGCACGGGGGCCAAGGCTGTCCCTTTTACACCATGTTGGTGCAAAGAAACCTGACCCCCTTGCACCGGCTATTTGCCGGCGGCGCGCAGGGCTACGTAGGCGGCACCGATGATACCGGCGTCGTTGCCGAGCGAGGCGACCTCGATGGGCGTCTCGCGCGAGACGGAAAACGCGTACTGCTTAAAGTGCTCGCGCACGGCGTCGAGGTAGACATCGGCCGAGGCGGAGGCGCCGCCGCCGATGAGGAACATCTCAGGGTCGACCACGTTGGCGATAAGCGCCAGGGCACGGCCGAGGTAGTCGGCCATGGTATCGGCCGCGGCAAGCGCGAGCTTATCGCCCTCGCGGCAGGCTTGGAATACGTCCTTGGAATCGGAAGGACCGGTGAGCTCGATGGGCTCGACGCCCGCAGCCTTGCACTCGGCCAGGTAATTGCTCACCACGCCGGTGGCGCTGGAATACTGCTCCAGGTGGCCATGGCCGCCGCAGCCGCAGGTACGCTCCTCGTCGGGGTTCAGGCACATGTGGCCAATCTCGCCGCCGGCACCCACAACGCCCGACACAACGTCGCCGTTGATGATGACGCCGCCGCCCACGCCGGTACCGATGGTGACCATCACCACGTTCTGCACGCCCTTGGCAGAGCCGAGCCAGGCCTCGCCCATGGCGGCGGCGTTGGCGTCGTTCTCGTACTTTACGACCGCGTCGGGGCAGTGCTCCTGAATGGCAATCTTAAGCTCGGGCAGGTTGATGGAGATGTTCGCCTTGACCTTGGCATCGCCCGCAGCCGGAATGGGGCACGGAACGGCCAGGCCGATGCCCGCCACAAAGGCGCGCGGAATCTGAGCCTTGGCGACCACCTGGTCGATAGCCTCGGTTACCGCGGCAAAGCCCGCAGCGTCGACGATGGGAGGCGTGGGCACGCTGGCCTTGGCAAGCAGGTTGCCGTCCTCGTCGAACAGGCCCTCCTTAACCGAAGTGCCGCCGACGTCAATGCCGATGTAGTACTGCTTAGGTTCCATGAGAGCCCACCTTTCTCGTTTAAACATTGCCTGTATGGTACCGCTCTCAAGACAAAAACCCGCCAAAAAGGGACAGGTTTGTTTTGGCAGGTTTTATCTGGGGAAACGTCCGCCCGCTCAACGAGCAATGACGCTCAGCAACTCGCCAAACAAAAAGCGCCGGGAGAGGGAGACTCCCGGCGCCTGCAAAAGGGACTGGATTGTATGCGAACCGCACGATCCGTCGCGGCGAAAACGCCAGCTAGGCCTTGAGTGCCTGTAGCTGTTTGTGGACCTCAATGAGCTCCGTGGCCATGACGCGCATGGTCTCGGTGCCGGCCATCTGGTCCTCGGCGTGCAGCAGAATCAGCGGGGCCTCGCCGTTGCGCTCGCCATTGGCCTCCTTCTTAAGAAGTCCCATGTGAACATCGTGGCCGCCGTTATAGGCCTCGTCGCCCTGCTTAATGAGCTCCTCGGCGGCGTCGAAATCGCCCTCCTTGGCCTTCTGCACGGCGTTGATGTACATGCTCTTGGCGGTACCGACGTAGCTGATGATCTCGAAGCAGGTCATCTGCAGTTCGTTCATATCCTCCATGCGCTGCACCTAGCCCATCACGCTGACGCAGTGGTCGATGATGCCGGCGGCGTTCATGCGGCCATAGTCGACCATGTTGATGACCTCGACCGGGAAACGGCCGGCGGCCTCCTTCTCAAAGTCGCCCTTGGTGTAGCCGATCTGCGGGCCGAGCAGCAGGATGTCGCACTCGTCCAGGTGATCGTGGGCCTCATTCATAGGACGGGCTTCGACCTCGATGTCCAGACCACGGCTCGCGACCTCGGACTGCATCTTCTGGACCAGCAGACTCGTGGACATGCCGGCATTGCAGCAAAGCATGATCTTCTTCATGGTTTCCTCCTTATAACTGCGCGGCGCGCAGACGACAAACTGGATAAATCCTTGTGGTTATCTTTCCCCTGTTTTGCACGTTTAGGCAAAAAAGGAGATACGGGTACCGGTACCAAGCATCGGTACCCGCAAGGGTGGAATGGACAAACGCTAGGCGTTCTGCTCGGCGAGGGCCTCCTGCTTAGCGATGGCCTTCTCGGAGATCCTCATAAAGGGCAGGTAGACAGCCATGCCGATGACCAGCTCCAGAGCCTGCCACACGCCGGCGCGCCAGTCAAAGCCCGTAGCAAGCAGGGCGTTGATGACGGGCGGCATGGTCCAAGGCACCTGAGCGATGCAGGGGCTGATGATGCCAGCGCAGGTCAGGCCATAGGTGACACCGATGAACAGGTCGGGAAGAAGCACGAACGGAATCATGAGCGGCAGGTTGTACACGATGGGGTAACCGTAGATGACCGGCTCGTTGATGTTGAACAGGCCAGGCAGAATGGCCATCTTGGCAACGGTCTTGGAGGCCTTGTTCTTGGAGAACAGGAAGGTGTCGAGCAGCAGCATGAGGGTGCAGCCCGAGCCGCCGATGAGGGCGAAGCTGTTGACGATCTGCATGTTCATGTAGTGATCGGGCTGGATGGTACCGCCGGCGGCAAAGGTAGCCATGTTGTCGACGATGAGCATGGTCAGGATCGGCTCGACGGTAGCGCCCGAGATGGTGGACTGGTGAATACCAACGCAGAACAGCAGGTTGGCGAGGGTGTAGATGAGGATGACAGCCCACGGACCGGCGTTCATGATGCTCTTGAGCGGGTTGGAGATGCAGGTGGAGATGATGGTGCACAGGTCGGTGCCGGCGCAGACGGCGAGCAGGGCCGAGGCGATAGCGAAGATCGAGAGGTTGAGCAGCATTGGGATCATGACGTTGAAGGAGTTGGAGACCGCAGGAGGTACGCCCTCGCCCAGCTTGACCTTGAGCTTCTCGACGCCCGAGATCTTGATGAAGAGCGTCGTGGAGAGCAGGGCGATGATGATGGCCGAGAACAGGCCGTTGGTACCGGTGTTGGCGGTCGAAAGGGCACCGGTGACCTCGGCGGAGGTGATCTTGTCGGTGAGAAGCGGGCTCGTGGCGGCAAGGGTGGTGGTGATCTGCTGCGGCATCATGATGACGAAGGCAGAGATAGCGACAACCACGCAGGCAAGCGGGTTATCGAAACGCTCGTTCTTGGCGAGGCTGTAGCCAATCAGACCGGCCAGGATAATGGCGGACACGTTAAGGGTGCCCAGGGTGATTGCCGAGCCCCAGGTCTGGAGGTTGGCGAGGCCCGCCGCATCGAGCGGGAACAGAGGGAACACGACGTTGTTGATAAGAACCGCGATACCCGCAAGGATATAGAGCGGCGTGATGGTCGCGAAGGCATCGCGCAGGGAACGCAGATGAACCTGGTTTCCCACCTTCGCAGAGACCTCGGCAAATTTGTCGAGGAAGCTCTTTCCGTTGTCACTGGCCATGATTGCTCCTAACTTTCAAATCCGGCCTTTTCCTATGCGCACGGTGGTCTGTCGCCCTCTGCCACCAGATGTGCCAATGTTATTGCGCGTTTGCGCAGGGGCTGAGCGCCCGTTTTGGGGCTGAGCGCCCGATCGCTAATCCACCACGTGGGTCGTGGCGACCTGCTTGAGCCAAGCTGCCGATTTCTTAAGACGGCGCTGATAGCCGTCCATGAGGTCGACCTCGACAAAGCCATAACGGTTCTTGAAGGCATTTGCCCAGGACCAGTTGTCAATGACGGCCCAGTAGTGGTAGCCGCGGCACTTGGCCCCTTCGTCAATGGCCTTGGCGACCCACTCAAGGTGCTGGCGCACAAAGTCGACGCGATAGTCGTCCTGAATGGTTCCCTCGGCGTCACGATTCTTGTACTCGTCCATGATGCCGATGCCGTTCTCGGAGACGAACCACTCAAGATCGGGATAGTTCTTGGCGCAGTCCATGCCAAAGTCGTAGAGGCCCTTCGGGTAAATCTCCCAGCCGCGGCTCTTGTTCATGACGGCATCGGGCCACACGTACTCGTCGGCAAAGTGCGGCAGACCGTACTGGTCGATCTTGCTCGCCGGCGCCTGGACGCGCGTGGGATGGTAGTAGTTGCAGCCAAGCCAGTCAACGACGCCCTGCTTGAGGATCTCCTGGTCACCGGCGCGGAACGGAAGCTTGACGCCGCCCTCGGCCAGGCTGTCGAGCACGTCGGCGGGAAGCTCGCCCTTGGTGATAAGGTCGAGCCACCAGCGATTGTTGATGCCGCTGGTCATACGCACGGCCTCGAGGTCTGCCTCGCTGGGGTTCTCCTTGGTGTAGACCGGGGTGAAGCAGTTGATCATGCCGATCTTGGCATCGGCGCGAACGGCGCCCTTGTCATAGGCCTTGCGATAGTTGGCAACAGCCAGCGCGTGCGCCAGCGAAATGTGGTACTGCACGGTGCGAGCACGGTTGAAGTCGTGGAGCTGCGGGAACCACACGCCCTCCTGGTAGCGCTGCTCGGGCTCGACGATGGGCTCGTTAAAGGTAAACCAGTACTTGATCTCTTGACCGAACTCGCGGAAGGCGACGTCGGCGTAATGCGCGTAGGCCTCGACGACCTCGCGGCTCTCCCAACCGCCACGGTCAAAGAGATAGGTGGGCATATCGAAGTGGTAAAGGTTGACGAACGGCTCCAGGCCTGCCTCGCGGGAAGCGCGGAACAGCTCGTGGTACCACGCAGCACCCTCCTCGTTGAGGTTGCCGTCGGCATCGAGCAGGCGGCTCCACTGGATGGAGGTGCGATAGGTATCCAGGCCCAGGTCCTTCATGATGCGAAGGTCGTCCTTGTACTTGGCCATAAAGTCGTTACCGGCATAGGAACCCACGCGGTTATAGAACGAGCCCAGATCCTGCATGGACCAGGTGTCCCACAGGTTCTCGAGCTTGCCGCCCTGGTTCCACTGGCCCTCGGTCTGCGGACCGGACATGGCCGCGCCAAAGAAAAAGTCGCTGGGCAGCAGATACTGTGCCATCGAAGTCCTCGCTTTCCTGTCTTTGAGCCTCCGATTGGAGGCGGGTTTGCATTGGCGGGTAATACGGCGCGGGCGCGCACCGGTTATCCGGATATCCGACCCACCAAAACAAATCCGTCTCCAAGCGGTACAGGCGATGCTCATGCATCTCGCTTGTTATCTATAACTATAGCGCTCTAATTTTTTATGTAAAGCGTCTTTTTTGTTTTTCTTTCTCGAACTTCTTTGATTAAAGCCATATAGATGCTTTTATAGTAGGTATACTTTCTTTTACAGGCATTCATGTTAGAAAGGGGGTTCCATGATTCCCAAATATGAGTCAATAGCTGCGGATATTCGTCGCAGTATCGAGGATGGTGCCCTTACGCCCGGCGACAAGCTACCCACTGTCGTTGAGTTCTGCGAGCTGTATGGCGTTTCCAAGATCACCGTCAAACGAGCAATTGAGCAAATTACCGAGGAAGGCTTGGTCACGAGCCGTCGCGGATCGGGCACCTACGTCAAGGACACCGCGGGGCTTCCCGGCAAAGCGTTTTTCCAAGGCAGAAACGACCGCGCGCAGGGCTTTACCTACGAGCATCGCGGTGAGAAGGTTGCCTCGGTGGTCTACGATTTCTCGATCGTCAATCCGCCGGCAGAGGTTGCCTCCCAGCTGGGAATGGCCGAAGACGACTTTGCCTATCACATCGTGCGCGTACGCGAGGTCGATGGCCTGCCCATCGTTATCGAGTACACCTATATGCCGCTCGAGCTGATCCCGGGCCTGAAGAAAAAGGACCTGTACGCGTCGGTCTACAGCTATATCCGCGAGCAATGCGGGCTTAAGATCTCGAGCTTCCACCGCACCATTCGTGCCGTGGCGGCAACCGAGGAAGAGGCCAAGCGCCTGAACACCAAGCCCGGCTCTCCCCTGCTCGAGCTCAACCAGATTGGATTTTTGGACAGCGGCGCCGCGTTTGAGTACTAGATTTCGCGCAACGTGGGCGACCGCTTTGGAATGCACAACGTAACGTTGGCGTAAGTTTGTAATCCGGCAGGCGCTCGCTTTGAGCCGTTTTTCGCGAGGTGCCTGCACAACCTGATGGGGGTATGCACATGTCCGATTTGATTAAACTCACGCCGATCTTCCACGAGAAGATTTGGGGCGGCCGCCAGCTGGAGACCGTCTTTGGCTATGACATTCCCGAGGGTCCCATCGGTGAGTGCTGGGCCATCTCGGCGCACCCCAACGGCGATTGCCAGATTGCCGAGGGTCCGTACGCCGGCCACACGCTGTCGTGGCTGTGGGCCGAGCATCGCGAGCTCTTTGGCAACTGCGAGGGCAAGGAGTTCCCGCTGCTCATTAAGATTCTGGACGCCAAGGACGACCTGTCGATCCAGATCCACCCCAACGACGAGTACGCCGCCGAGCATGAGAACGGTAGCCTGGGCAAGACCGAGTGCTGGTACGTGCTGGATTGCGAGCCCGGCGCCACGATCATCGTCGGCCAGCGCGCACATGACCGTGCCGAGGCCGCGCAGATGATCGAAGAGGGTCGCTGGGACGACATGCTCAACGTGCTGCCGATCCACAAGGGCGACTTTTTCCAAATCGACTCCGGCACCGTTCACGCCATCAAGACCGGCACGCTGATTCTGGAGACGCAGCAGTCGAGCGACGTGACGTATCGCCTGTACGACTACGACCGTCCCGGCACCGACGGCAAACTGCGCCCGCTGCACATTGAGCAGAGCCTGGACTGTATCAACTTTACCGCGCAGGCCCCGACCGACGGCACAGTGACCGCACCCGAAGTCAATGGCGAGACCGAGCTCGCGTCCACCCCCTGCTACACCGTCGACCGCGTTCGCGTGGACGGCAGCAAGACCCTGGAGCAGCGCTGGCCCTTCATGTGCCTCTCGGTCATCGACGGCAAAGGCACCGTCTGCGGCGACTCCGTCCACAAGGGCAGTCACCTACTGGCGCCGTCCACCGTGAACAAGATTGAACTCGAGGGCACCATGGAGCTGATCATCAGCCATCTGTAAGCCGCAGAAACAACCCAAAACGCAACAAGGGGCTCCCCCGTTCTTCAACGGAGGAGTCCCTTGCCATATCTATTTATCAGCCCACCCGGCTCTCCAGACCAAAAAGCGAACGAGCAGAGCGATGTTCGCGAGCTGCATGCCGTAACGCCACAAGGAAGAGGGCGCGACGGGGGCTTTGGTCGATCGCGAGTTCCGCACGAGCCGGAGAGCACTTAATGTGCTCTCCGTGCGA
>CAJMJM010000009.1 GCA_905213725.1 Collinsella aerofaciens | reverse complement strand
GATTCTAGGCGATGGCCCTCCCTTGCTTCTTACACCACGACTCTGCGCGCTACCCTGCGATGGGCCCAAAAAAGAAAGGCTCCCATTGCTGGGAGCCTTTCAAATCAGTGGTGGGCGATGAGGGATGTCCGCGTGCGGCTGACGCCGCCCGCTTTCGGTTCGGGCCTACGGCCCTCGCGTGCTGCGCTGGAAAACGCTTGCGCGTTTCCTCAGCTCCGCACCCTGTCGGGTTCGAATCCCATGCGCTGGGCCCAAAAAAGAAAGGCTTCCATTGCTGGGAGCCTATCAAATCAGTGGTGGGCGATGAGGGATGTCCGCGTGCGGCTCCGCCGCCCGCATCCGCTTCGTCGCTTCGCTCCTCGCGTGCTGCGCTGGAAAACGCTTCGCGTTTCCTCAGCTCCGCACCCTTGCGGGTTCGAATCCCATGAAATGGGCCCAAACAAAAACGGTCCCCTTTCGAGGACCGTTTCCAATTCAATGGTGGGCGATGAGGGATTCGAACCCCCAGCCTTGTGCGTGTAAAGCACCTGCGCTAACCGTTGCGCCAATCGCCCGTGCGGAGAGAGTATAGCAAAACAATCGCCCCATTCACCTCATATCCATTAAAGGTAACCGGCGCGTGTCACAGCGGAGCTGATTCAGTTGAGATTGCCTGAACATTCCGCCCCTCTTTACGCCCTCGGGTATACTCAAAAGCTACTGATTCGATTTGATGCCCAGCAACAGCAGAGGGGATAGTATATGTGCGGTTTTGTCGGTTTTGTCGGTGGGACGGATAACCAATCCGAGGTGCTCACCAAGATGATGGACCGCATCGTCCATCGCGGTCCCGACATGGGCGGTCAGTTTATCGACGGCCGCGTTGCCCTCGGCTTCCGCCGCCTGTCGATCCTCGACCTGACCGAGGCTGGCGCCCAACCCATGGCCAACGAGGACGGTAGCGTCGTCATTGTCTTCAACGGCGAGATCTACAACTTCCAAGAACTCCGTTCCGAGCTCGAGGCCAAGGGCTACAAGTTCCACTGCGGCGCCGACACCGAGAGCCTCCTGCACGGCTACGAGGAGTGGGGCGAGGCCGTTCTCGATCGCCTGCGCGGTATGTACGCCTTCGTCATCTGGGACAAAAAGAAGAACAAGCTTTTTGGCGCCCGCGACATCTTTGGCATCAAGCCGCTCTACTACTATCCCATGGCCGATGCGGGCGACGGCGCTCCGGGCGTGCTCTTTGGTTCCGAGATCAAGAGCTTCCTGGACTACCCGCACTTCCACAAGGCGGTCAACAAAAAGGCTCTGCGTCCGTACATGACGCTGCAGTATTCGGCAACCGAGGAGACCTTCTTCGAGGGTGTCTACAAGCTGCCGCCGGCGCACTACTTTACCGTCGATATCCCGACCGGCAAGATGAACATCGAGCGTTACTGGGATTGCGATTACTCTGCCGTCGAGAAGCCGTTCGAAGAGTATGTCGATGAGCTGGACGAGGTCGTGCACGAGAGCGTCGAGGCCCATCGCATCGCCGACGTCAAGGTCGCGTCGTTCCTCTCCGGTGGCGTCGACTCCAGCTACATCGCCGCTTGCCTCATGCCCGACAAGACCTTCTCGGTGGGCTTTGACTACAAGAACTTCAACGAGACCAACTACGCCAAGGAGCTTTCCGATAAGCTCGGCGTCGAAAACGTTCGCAAGATGATTACCGCCGACGAGTTCTTCGGTGCGCTCGAGGACATCCAGTATCACATGGACGAGCCGCAGTCCAACCTGTCTTCCGTGCCGCTGTGGTTCTTGGCCGAGATGGCCCGCAAGGACGTCACCGTGGTGCTTTCGGGCGAAGGCGCCGACGAACTCTTTGGCGGCTACGCCTACTACGAGGATACGGTCCCGGTGCGCAAGTACAAAAAGATGGTGCCGCTGCCCGTCCGTCGCGCGCTCGGTAACCTGGCGCTGCATATGCCGTACTTCAAGGGACATAACTTCCTGGTCAAGGGTGCCGAGATCCCCGAGAAGTCGTTCCTGGGACAGGCTCTGGTATGGCCGGAGCGCGAGGTCGACGGCGTGCTCAAGCCCGTGTACAACACCGGCGATGGCGCCTTCGAGCTTGCCGCTCCCATCTATGCGCGCGTGAAGGGTCAGCCCGAGCTGGTCAAGAAGCAGTACCTGGACATGAACATGTGGCTCCCGGGCGACATTCTGCTCAAGGCCGACAAGATGTGCATGGCACACTCACTGGAGCTGCGCGTGCCCTTCCTGGACCGCAAAGTCATGGAGTTCGCCGAGCACATTCCCGACCGCTACCGCATCAACGAGAACGGCAACAAACAGGTACTCCGCCACGCTGCCAACAAGTCGCTGCCCGATGAGTGGGCCACCCGTCCCAAGGTGGGCTTCCCGGTGCCGATTGTCAACTGGCTGCGCGAGCAAAAGTGGTACGACTATGTCAAGGAGTACTTCACCGCGCCGTGGGCAAGCGAGTTCTTCGATACCGACGAACTCATGCACCTGCTCGATCTGCACTTTGCGGGCAAGGGCGATTTCCAGCGCAAGATCTATACGCCGCTCGTGTTCTTGGTGTGGTACAAGCGCTTCTTTATCGACGAGGACCAGCCCGCTGTTCAGGCTGCCTAGCCTCGGCTGACGAACGCCTGCGCGTAACGGCTCCTCCGGGAGCCGTTTTTGCGTGGGTGCGTTTCAGTTACTATAAAACCGTCCCTGCCAAATGGCTGAGAAAGGTGAAAGATGCACCATTCGGATTCCGCGACCGTGACCACGGTCGATACGCTTGCCAAGCTTCTCGATGTGTGCGGCGAGCTGCGCGCATCAGAGCAGGTTGACGAGCGTGCCGTGACCGGCTGCTCGTTTGATTCGCGCGCGGTCTCGGCAGGTGACGTGTTCTTTTGCAAAGGTGCTGCCTTTAAGCTCGCGTTTTTGCGCATGGCGCTCGATGCGGGCGCCGTCGCATTTGTGTGCGAGGAGTCGCTGGTCGAGTCTCTGGAGCCGCTGGCGCAGGAGAGCGGTGCTGCGATGCTGGTTGTTGATAGCGTTCGCACGGCCATGGCCCTGTTGCCGCCGGAGGTCTACGACCGTCCCGACCACGACGTCAAGATCGTGGGCATCACCGGCACTAAGGGAAAGACCACGGCCGCTTTTATGCTCCAGTCCATCATCAAGGCGGCGGGCGAGTCCTGCGGCATGATCGGCTCGGTGAGTACCGACGATGGTATCGAGTGCTATGAGAGCACCAATACTACGCCCGAGGCCCCCGAGGTCTGGCGCCATATCGCCAACTGCCGCACGTCCGGTCGCCAGTCCATGGTCATGGAGGTCTCGAGCCAGGCGCTCAAGTACCAACGCGTCGAGAATCTGCCGTTTGACGTGGCGTGCTTCCTCAACATCGGCCGCGACCACATCTCGCCGATCGAACACCCCACGTTTGAGGATTATTTTGAGAGCAAACTCAGGATCTTTGACCAGGCAAAGACCGCTGTGGTGAATCTGGGCACCGAAGAGGTCGACCGTGTGCTGGAGGCAGCGTCGACGGCCGAGCGCTTGGTGACCGTTGGCGTCGAGCATCCCGAGGCAAGCCTGTGGGCGAGCGACGTACGCATGGTCGGCTTTAGCATCGAGTTCAACTTGCATGGCCTGTGTGCCGACGAGTCCGAGGCGGGGGAGAAGGTCCTGCTGGGTATCGCGGGAGACTTTAACGTGGAGAACGCGCTGGTCGCTATCGCCGCTGCGCGCGAGATCGGCATCGGTATCGAGGCTATCAAGAAGGGCCTCTCCAAACTGCGTGTGCCGGGTCGTATGGAGGTCGTGGAGTCGAAGGACGGCCGCGTGATTTGTGTCGTCGACTACGCGCACAACCAGCTTTCGTTCCGCTCGCTTTTCTCGTCGGTCAAGCGCGCGTTTCCCGCCAGCCCGGTTATCGCAGTGTTTGGCGCTGCCGGCGGCAAGGCACAGGAGCGCCGCGAGCAGCTTCCGCGCGAGGCAGCACCATATTCCGACCTGATGATCTTTGCCAACGAGGACCCGGCTCACGAGGACCCGATGAAGGTCTGTCGCGAGCTTGCCGAACATGTTCCCGACGATACGCCGAACAAGATCATCCTCGATCGCGAAGCCGCTGTGCATGCGGCGTTCAAGGCGGCGCGCGAGGAGTACGTCAACCCCGATGCTCCCACCATTGTCTTGCTGTTGGCGAAGGGTGACGAGGAGCTCATGCATGTGGGCGACGAGTTCGTGCCCATCGAGAGCGACCTTTCGCTGGCCAATCGCCTGATCGATGTTACCCAGTTTGACTAATGAACCATGATGGCGGCGGCGCCCTGAGTGCGCTGTCGCCATAAGCGTGTTCCCTCAATCAAAACATGCCGTCCAAGTCCAAACCCTTCTACGTAAACGGAGTAACCATGTCCCACAACACCCTGCCGACCGTTGCCGAGCTTTCGGGCGAGATGCGCGAGCGCTTGGCCAAGGTCAAGTACGTCTTTACCGACCTGGATGCCACGATGCTCGCGCCCGGCTCGTGCGTGCTGCGCGACAACGACGGCAACCCTTCGACCAAACTTGTCGAGGCCGTCGTGGCGCTCGCTCGCGCTGGTATTCAGGTGGTTCCCACCTCGGGCCGCAACCGTACCATGATCCACGAGGACGCGCGCGTGCTCGGCCTCAACTCCTACATTGGTGAGATGGGCGGCCTGGTTATGTACGACCTCAAGGCCAACGATTGGGAGTATCTGACCGGCGACATGCCCTACGACCCCTCTTGCGGCCTCACGCCGCACCAGGTGATCGAGCAGACCGGCGTGTGCGAGAAGATCCTCGCCCGCTGGCCGCACAAGATCGAGTATCACAACGACATGTCGACCGGCTACAAGTACCGTGAGGTCACCGTCGGCATGCGCGGCGATGTGCCCGACGATGAGGTTCAGGCCATCCTGGACGAGGCCGGCTGCGGTCTGATCTGGGCTTGCAACGGCCATCTGACGCATCTGTCCAAGCCGACGACGCTCGAGCTCGATCGCGTCGAGGACGGTCGCGCATTCAATATCAACCCCGCGGGCCTCAACAAAGGCGTCGCCATTGCGCGCTTCTGCGAGCACCTGGGGATCGAGCGCGAGGAGACGCTCGCGCTCGGCGATTCCGAGTCCGACTTCTACATGGCCGATCACGTGGGCACGTTCTGCCTGGTCGAGAATGGCCTGACGAGCGCCGGCGCGCCCGAGTTCCTGGCTGCCTGCGAGAACGCTTTCGTTACGCGCGGCAAAATTGTCGACGGTTGGGCGGCGACGGCAGAGCTGCTGGTCGCGGCGCGTTCGTAGCGCGGCGTCGCTGCACTTGGACATGTCTTTTCGAGAGAGACTGGTGAGGTAATGTCCGATATCGAGAATCCGGCAGGCGACACGCGCCCGATTGGCGTGTTCGATTCTGGTTTGGGCGGTCTGACGGTTGCGCGCGCGATTGCGACGGCGCTGCCGCACGAGTCCGTCTACTACTTTGGCGACACCAAGCGCTGCCCCTACGGCACGCGCACCGAGGATGAAGTGCGCTCGTTTGCGCTGCAGGCGGGTCGTTGGCTTTCGAAGCACGACGTCAAGATTATGGTCATCGCCTGCAACACGGCGACCGCTGCGGCCTTGCGTTTGGCCCAGCAGGTGCTCGACGTTCCCGTGATCGGCGTGATCGCGCCGGGTGCCCGTGCAGCAATCAACAGCACGCGTACGCGTCGCGTGGGCGTGCTCGCTACCAACCTCACTATTCGCTCGGGCGCCTACACGCGCGCCATTCAGGATCTAGATGCCGGCGTCGATGTATACGGCTGTCCTGCCTCGAGCTTTGTCGAGGTTGTCGAACACGAGCTCGCCTCGGGTGCACATCTGCAGGAACAGTGGCTTGAGAACGAGGACATCTTCGATACGCCTGCCGGGCGTGCGCTGGTGGGCGCCACGGTTGAGCCGCTGCGCGACCACGGTATCGATACCGTGGTGCTCGGCTGTACGCATTTCCCGCTGTTGGTGGGACCTATCCGGCATGCGCTGGGGCCTGGGGTGCGCGTCGTGAGTTCCGCCGAGGAGACCACACGCGAGCTGACCGATATCCTCACGCGCCGCGAGCAGCTGGCGGGCGACGCCGCCGAGCCGCAGCATCGTTTTGCCACGACGGCCGATAACATTGCCGAGTTTGCGGTGGCGGGCAGCTTTATCTTTGGTCAGCCGCTCAAGAGCATCGAACATATCGATATCGATGAGCTGAAATAGATGTAAGGCAGCCGCCAAAGCCTTCGCCACATATTTTGCCGAAAGGATATTTCTATGGAGTACATGCAGGTCAACCGCGCCAACGGCCGCGCCGCCAACGAGTTGCGCCCCGTTAAGCTCACCCGTGGCGTCATGAAGCACGCCCACGGCTCGTGTTTGGCCGAGTTCGGTGACACGCGCGTGCTGTGCGCCGCCACTATCGAGGAGGGCGTGCCGGGCTGGCGAAAGGGAGCTAAGGCCGGCTGGGTGACCGCGGAATACGCCATGCTGCCGGCGTCGACCGGCAAGCGCTGCAAGCGCGAGCACGCCAACCGCAAGGGTCGCTCCATGGAGATCGAGCGCCTCATTGGCCGCAGCCTGCGTACCGTCGTCAACATGAAGGCGCTCGGCGAGTACACCGTCACCGTCGACTGCGATGTGATTCAGGCCGATGGCGGCACGCGTACAGCGAGCATCACCGGCGCCTGGGTGGCGCTGCACGACGCCCTCGCCATGTGGGTCGAGGCGGGCAAGATCGAGCGCATCCCGCTTATCGGCCAGGTGGCTGCCATCTCCATGGGCGTTGTCGACGGCAATACGCTGCTTGACCTCGATTATTCCGAGGACAGCCATGCCGAGGTCGACATGAACCTCGTCGCCACCGACACCGGCGAGATGATCGAGCTCCAGGGCACCGGCGAGCAGGCGCCCTTTGACCGCAAACGCCTCAACGCCCTGCTCGACCTGGGCGACAAGGGTATCGCCGAGCTCATCGAGCTTCAGCGCCAAGCCATCGCCTAACCTGCCAAAAGGGACAGGTTTATTTTGGTAGGTTTTATCTGCTGAAATGCTGCGTTGAAAGGTCCGATCGCCTGAGAGGGGAGAGGTCAAGTGCCCAAACGCCCCTCACGCGGCTTGCTATAGAGACAAGGAGGCCAGTCATGGCACTTGAGAAGATTGACATCGACACCCTCGACCCGGCGGCGACCATCGTCGTGGCAACGGGCAACGCCCATAAGCTCACCGAGATCGAGGCCATTTTGGGCAAGGTCATGCCCGAGGTGCGCTTTGTGGCGCTCGGCCAGCTGGGTGATTTTGAGGATCCCGAGGAAAACGGCACGACGTTTTTGGAGAACGCCATCATCAAGGCCCAAGCCGCGGTTGAGGAGACGGGCCTTATGGCCATTGCCGACGATTCGGGCTTGGTCGTCGACGCGCTGGACGGTGATCCCGGTGTGTATAGCGCGCGCTATGCGGGCGTGCACGGCGACGATGCCGCCAACAACGCCAAGCTTCTCGTTAACCTGGAAGGCGTGGCAGATGAGGACCGCACCGCACGCTTTATGAGCGTCGTTGCGCTCATCGACACGGACGGTCTGGTTACCTATGGCGAGGGCGCCTGCGAGGGCGTTATCGCGCACGAGGGCCGCGGCGACCATGGTTTTGGCTATGACCCGCTGTTCCTGCCGGTCGACACGCCGGGCAAGACCATGGCCGAGCTGACGGCTGACGAGAAGAACGCCATCAGCCATCGTTTCCACGCGCTCGAGCATCTGTCCGCCAAGCTGACGGGCGAGGAGTAGGCCATGCGTGCGGTGGTGCAGCGCGTGCTCAACGCCGGCGTGACGGTCGACGGCGAGTGCGTGGGCCGCATTGGACGCGGCTACCTGGTGCTGCTGGGTGTGGGCCATGGCGATACGCGTGCCGAGGCCGACAAGCTGTGGGGCAAGCTCCGCGGGCTGCGTATCAACGAGGACGAGAACGGCAAGACCAATCTGGCACTTGCCGATGTCGACGGCGAGGTGCTCGTGGTGTCGCAGTTCACGCTGTTCGCCGACTGCCGCCACGGTCGCCGCCCATCGTTTACGGATGCCGGCGCACCCGATGTTGCCAACGAGCTCTACGAGTACTTCCTGACGCTTGTGCACGAGGACGTTGAGCATGTGGCGCACGGTATCTTTGGCGCCGACATGAAGGTCGACCTGGTCAACGACGGCCCATTCACCATCGTCTTGGACACCGACAACCTTTAGGTTACGCGGTTTTACCAAACCGCGTAACAACTGGTCATGCGAGGTTGTCGTCTGGTACGTATTCGAGACCGGGCTTTTTTAGCTACTTGCGTATGGCCACAACAGGGTGCTATAGTATTAGAGTTTTGTCTATCTTAGGGGTATTATCCCCTTTTTGAATTGCACCTTCTGGAGGCCCTGTTCATGGAAGAGATGGAAGTCAATCACGTCGACGACATCCACGAGAAGCTGACCGATATGGTGGGCGATCGCGTCAAGGTGAAGGCCAACATGGGCCGTACCCGCGTCGTCGAGCGCATGGGCACCATCAAGAGCGTCCACCCCGCCGTCTTTATCGTCGAGGTTGACGAGCGTCGCGGCCGCAAGTCGCGTCAGTCCTACCAGTATATCGATGTCCTCACCGGTCAGGTCGAGCTGTTCGACCCCGAGAGCGGCGAGCACATCTTTACCCCGCTCGGCAATCAGCTCGAGGAGCATTAACGGTGACCGATCGGTCCCTGACTCTTTCCGCGCCGGCAAAGATTAACCTCTACCTGGGGGTTCATACCGAGCGCGATGACCGCGGCTACCACAGGGTCGATTCCCTGATGGCGGCCGTCGGTCTTTCCGATACCGTGACGGTCACGCCGGCGCAGGCGCTGACCGTCCAGACGGTTCCAGCATCAGATTTTCCCATGCAAAAGAATACGGCGTATCGGGCTGCGGTTGCTATGGCCGAGCATTATGGTCGCGAGGCAAACATCTGCGTGACGATTGAGAAGCGCATTCCATTGTGCGCCGGCTTGGGCGGCCCCTCGACGGATGCGGCCGCGGTCATTGTCGCCTTGGCGGAGCTCTGGGGCATTGATCGCACCGACCCAGCGCTCGACGACATTGCGCGGGGCATTGGTGCTGACGTCCCGTTCTTTTTGCACGCGAGTCCTGCGTTCTACGTAGGTGGGGGAGACGTGCTGGCAACTGAGTACCCCGCGCTGCCCGTGACGCCCGTCGTGCTGGTTAAGCCGCGCGAGGCGAGCGTTTCGACAATTGAGGCCTATCGACGTTTTGACGAGGCCCCGGTGCCTGCGGACAAGCCCGGCGCGATAGCTTCTGCCTTGCGTGCTGGTGATGCCGAGACGGCATATGCGCTCATCCATAACAACTTGGGTGTCATTTCCGCACAGATGGAGCCGCAGATTCAAACGGTTCTCGATTGGCTGCGTAAACAGGACGGAACCGTTGCTGTAGATGTGTGCGGATCGGGTGCCTGCTCGTTTGCCATTTGCGACACCGCCGCCACGGCCGAAAGGCTTGCCGACGCTGCCCAGCAAAACGGCTGGTGGGCCTGCACGACGGAGCTCATTCCCAACACGGTTCGCGTCGAAGTGCCAAAGAAATAAAAATTTCTCTAGCACGCGGCGAAAATCTTTGTTACTATAGTCGAGCTAACGGGTTGTGGCTCAGTTTGGTAGAGCACTGCGTTCGGGACGCAGGGGTCGCTGGTTCAAATCCAGTCAACCCGACCAGAGCATGAGGAGGGACCGCTTCTTGCGGTCCCTTTTTTTAGCTAGTGTTGTGATACCGCGATACCCGCGGTATACTCATTCGAGCTTGTCTCGCTGTATTGTGGAGGTCTACATGTTTGGACTGAGGGCTCCTGAGCTCATCATTATTCTCGTCGTTGTCCTGATTATCTTCGGGCCCAAGAACCTGCCGAAGCTCGGCAAGTCCCTCGGCTCTACCGTCAAGAATATCCGTGAGGGTATGGAGGGCGACGATAAGGCCGAGACCAAGCAGGCCGAGGAGGGCGTGGTCGAGCAGTCCGAGGAGGACAAGGAGATCGCTGAGCTCGAGGCCAAGCTCGCTGCTGCCAAGAAGAAGCAGGCAGAGGACAGCGACGCGGACGCAGAGTAGTCCCATCCCTTTGGGGTGAGCACCTGACCGGCTTGCCCGCAGGCTAGCCGGTCTTTTTCGTTTTGTTGACAGTTGATTGTTTGATCAGAGTTGGGGAGATATCCGTATGGACGCAAGCCAGATCGTACTGACCGCTGAGGGCCGCCAGAAGCTCGTCGAGGAGCTCGCTTGGCGTGAGGGCGATTACGCCAAGGAGATCGTCGAGGACATCAAGGAAGCCCGCGCGTTCGGCGACCTTTCGGAGAACTCCGAGTACGACGCCGCTAAGGACAAGCAGGCCCAGAACGCCGCTCGTATTGCCGAGATCCAGGCCATCCTCGCCAACGCTCAGGTTGCTGCCACCACGGGCGACCTGACCGTCTCCATCGGTTCCACCGTTTCGCTGATTGATCCCAACGGCGAGGTCATGGAAGTCACGCTCGTCGGTACCACCGAGACCAACTCGCTCGAGCACAAGATTTCCAACGAGTCTCCGGTCGGTCACGCCATCATTGGTCACGGCGAGGGCGACTCCGTCGAGGTCGTTACGCCTTCCGGCAAGACTCGCGTCTACACCATCGCCAAGATCGCACGCTAGACCACGGTCCCGCGTAAAGGTATGTTTTCGCTCCCTGGGACCGAATCCTGGGGAGCGTTTTAGTTTGAGGAGCTAACTTATGGCAGAGAACCAGAACGCCGCCGATCAGGCATCGACGCTCAACGACGAGCGCGCCACCCGCCTGGCCAAGCGCGCCGCCCTGTTCGAGGCGGGCCAGAACCCCTATCCCGAGCACTCTGAGCTTGAGGACTACGTCGCCGATATCGAGACTAAGTACGCCGATCTTGCCGATGGTGAGGACACCGAGGATGTCGTGAAGATCGCCGGCCGTGTGGTCGCCAAGCGCGGTCAGGGCAAGATCATGTTCATCGTCGTGCGCGATGCGACTGCCGAGATTCAACTGTTCTGCCGCATCAACGACATGGACGAGGCTGCCTGGAATACGCTCAAGGCCCTCGACCTGGGCGACATCCTGGGCGTGACCGGCGTGGTCGTGCGCACCCAGCGCGGCCAGCTTTCCGTTGCACCTAAGAGCGCGACCCTGCTTTCCGAGGCCGTTCGTCCGCTGCCCGAGAAGTTCCACGGTCTTTCCGACAAGGAGACCCGCTATCGCCAGCGCTACGTTGACCTGATCGCCAACGACGACGTTCGCGAGACCTTCCGTAAGCGTTCGCAGATTCTCTCCACCTTCCGTCGCTTTATGGAGTCCGACGGCTACATGGAGGTCGAGACCCCCATCCTGCAGACCATCCAGGGCGGCGCTACTGCCAAGCCGTTCATCACTCACTTCAACGCGCTCGATCAGGAGTGCTACCTGCGTATTGCCACCGAGCTGCACCTCAAGCGCTGCATCGTCGGTGGTTTTGAGCGCGTGTTCGAGATCGGCCGCATCTTCCGTAACGAGGGCATGGACCTTACCCACAACCCCGAGTTCACCACGATGGAGGCCTACCGTGCCTTCTCCGACCTCGAGGGCATGAAGGCGCTCGCCCAGGGTGTCATTAAGGCAGCTAACAAGGCCATCGGCAACCCCGAGGTCATCGAGTACCAGGGCCAGACCATCGACCTTTCTGGTGAGTGGGCCAGCCGTCCCATGACCGACATCGTCTCCGACGTGCTCGGCAAGCAGGTCACCATCGACACGCCGGTCGAGGAGCTTGCTGCCGCCGCGCGCGAGAAGGGCCTGGAGATCAAGCCCGAGTGGACTGCCGGCAAGATCATCGCCGAGATTTACGATGAGCTGGGCGAGGACACCATCGTCAACCCGACCTTCGTGTGCGATTACCCCATCGAGGTCAGCCCGCTCGCTAAGCGTTTTGAGGACGACCCGCGTTTGACTCACCGCTTTGAGCTGGTCATCGCCGGCCACGAGTACGCCAACGCATTCTCCGAGCTCAAC
This sequence comes from Collinsella aerofaciens, assembly GCA_905213725.1. Classification (GTDB taxonomy): domain Bacteria; phylum Actinomycetota; class Coriobacteriia; order Coriobacteriales; family Coriobacteriaceae; genus Collinsella; species Collinsella aerofaciens_BZ. Next base: position 14,164 of record CAJMJM010000009.1, on the reverse strand, counting down.
GACCCGGTCGACCAGGCTGAGCGCTTTGCTGCCCAGATGGCCGAGAAGGCCGGCGGCGACGATGAGGCTATGGAGTATGACGAGGACTACGTGCGCGCCCTCGAGTACGGTATGCCTCCCGCGGGCGGCATTGGCATTGGTATCGACCGCGTGGTCATGCTGCTTACTAACCAGGCTTCTATCCGCGACGTCCTGCTGTTCCCGCACATGAAGCCCGAGAAGGGTTTCCAGTCCGGTGCCGCTGCCGCCAAGGCTGCAGAGGCCGGCAACGCCGCGAGCCCATTCGTTAAGTCGCTTAAGCCCACGCTCGATTACTCCAAGATCGCCGTTGAGCCGCTGTTTGAGGAGTTCGTCGACTTTGATACCTTCTCCAAGAGCGATTTCCGCGCTGTGAAGGTCAAGGCATGCGAGGCCGTCAAGAAGTCCAAGAAGCTGCTGAACTTTACGCTCGACGACGGTACCGGTACCGACCGCACCATCCTCTCCGGTATTCACGCTTATTACGAGCCCGAGGACCTGGTCGGCAAGACCTTGCTCGCCATCACCAACCTGCCTCCGCGCAAGATGATGGGCATCCCCAGCTGCGGCATGCTCATCAGTGCCATCCACGAGGAGGATGGTGAGGAGCGCCTCAACCTGATCCAGCTCGACGCCTCCATCCCCGCCGGCGCAAAGATGTACTAACTAGTTACGCGGTTCTACGAACCGCGTAACGGCTCGACGCTGCGCGGGCCGCATTTGGACAATCTGACGTTCAACTTCAAGGGCGCGACCTAGGTGGTTACGCGGGTTTGCCAACCCGCGTAACCAGTTGACGCTGCGCGCCGCCCAGGGCGACAATTTGTCATTCAAAAGGCAAGGCATGACCAGAAGGTCTATGCCTTGCCTTTTTCATGCCAACTTGTTCGCCCTGGACGTCGCTCGCTGTCCGTCCTCTACCTGCGGCGTTGACTTGGTTGACACTTAGAACATCGATGTAGTCATTGGGGACGTTCTTAAACGACTGCCCAACGGCTGTTGAGCACATGGCTCGCATGACAGTCGTCTCTTTTATGTTTCCTTTAGCCGTTGCTGCCTAGGATGGGGGTTAGTCGGTAGGAAGGGAGCGTCTATATGGACGACGCGAGCGAGCGTGCAATCGAAGAGGACATGCTCGATCAGTTCAATTACTTTGATGATGAGGATGAGGAGCTAATCGATCGTCGTGAGCCGGCATCGCTTGACTCATTTGATCTGGTCGATGAGGAGCCCGACGAGGACGAGGGCGAATTAACGGAGCCCCCACAGCCTTCGCGCCTTGACTCGCTGCTTTCGAGAGCCCCCATGCACCACGGCGTTCGTGCCGGCGCGCTCCATATGAAAACTGACTGGCACCAGATCGTGACGGCAGGCGATGAGCTTGCCGTCGATGCGCCGCTCACCGATAAATCATCCATCATCTGCCGCACCGGCATGCTTATGCTGGCAAGCGGAACGGGTGCCTGGCGCGTGCGCGATACCATGAATCGTGTTGCCGCCGTACTCGGTGTCACCATCCACGTTGACTTAAGTCTCCTATCGTTTGAGTGCACCTGCATCGAAGATGGCCACTGCTTTAACGAGGTCGTCAGCTTGCCCACAACCGGCGTCAATACCCATCGCATTTGGATGATGGAGAGTTTCCTCAAGGAAATCGAGACCTATGGTCGTCGCTTCACGGTGCACGAGTATCACGAGATGCTCAAGACCGTTGAGAGTTCAAAACCTGATTACGCGCCTTGGCAACAGGGCCTTGCGGCGGCCTGCGCCTGTGGCGCCTTTGTCTTTTTACTTGGTGGCGGTCCTATTGAGATGGCATGCGCGTTCGTGGGCGCGGGTGTCGGCAACTTTGCCCGCTCCCATATTCTCAAGCAAGGCCTTGGTCAGTTCAGCGCGCTGACGACCGGTGTTGCGCTCGCTTGCGTTTCGTATCTGCTGGCATTGCTCGGCCTTGGCCAGGTCATACCGGGGGCAATGTCGCACCAAGAAGGCTATATCGGCGCCATGCTCTTTGTGATTCCCGGCTTTCCGCTCATTACGGCAGGCCTCGACATCGCCAAGCTTGACATGCGAAGCGGTATCGAGCGCCTTTCATATGCCGTATCGATTATTGTGATGGCGACCCTCGTAGGTTGGATGGTTGCCGAGTGTGTTGGCCTGGCGCCGGACGACTTTGCCCCGCTCGGCCTTTCGCCGCTTGCTCTTACGCTCCTGCGCGTGGTGATGAGCTTCGTTGGCGTATTCGGCTTCTCGGTGATGTTCAACAGCCCGGTAAAGATGGCCGCGGCAGCTGGGCTGATCGGCGCCGTGTCCAATACCCTGCGTCTGACCCTTGTCGATGCGCCGACGATGATTCCCTTCCTGGGCCTCAGCACGGGAATGCCTCCCGAGGCAGCAGCGTTTATCGGCGCGCTGGTATCGGGTCTGCTGGCAAGCTTGGCCGAAGTCAAGCTCACCTACCCGCGCATCGCCCTCACGGTGCCTTCGATTGTCATTATGGTGCCCGGCCTGTATCTCTATCGCTCTATGTATTACATGTGCACCTTCGACACAGTCAATATGCTCGGCTGGTTTGTGCGCGCAGTGCTCATCGTAGCGTTTCTGCCCGTTGGGCTGGGTGTGGCGCGTACGCTCACCGACCCTCGCTGGCGCCACACCAGCTAATTGGTGCAAGGGGGACAGGTTACTTTGCACCAAATGAGTTGCGGTGAAATAGGGACTGAATTGCTGCTTAAAGGGTCAAAACAGTCCGTATTCCACCGCAACTTATGGGGTCGGGGGGATTATTGGTGCCCCGTATCTCCACAAACTCAACGCTTACGAAGCCCGTGCTGTTCATGGTAGGGTGAAGCCATCACATAAGTAGTCGCAGACGCGTTCATGAGCGGGCGAGACGAACAGCCTGGTTGCCAGGTGGGTTTGCCTCGCCCGCTTTTTTGCGCGCCCGCGCCGATGGAAAGGAACCCTACCTGTATGCCTACCAATAAACGCGAGTCTCTGATCTTTACGTTCATCATGTGTTTCTGCATGGTGCTTTGGATGAGCATCTATAACGTTGCGCTTCAGTACGGCGAGTTCAACGGCAAAATCATCGCCGAGGCCTGGCTCGGCTTTCCACTCGCCTACATTTTCGCGATGTGCTGCGACTGGTTCATCGCAAGCCCGATGGCCAAGGGATTTGCTTTTACGCATCTCGTGACCCCGGGCAAGAGCTCGCCGCGCGCCATGGCGCTCGCCGTGGGCTCCTGCATGGTCGTCCCCATGGTTATCATCATGTCGCTGTACGGTGCCTGCGAGGGTCTGACGCACATGCCCGGCGGCATCCTTGCGAACCTGTATTCCGTGCCCGCGATCTGGATGATCAACATCCCGCATAATTTTGTGATGGCGCTGCCGTGGAACCTTTTGGTAGCCGGTCCGATTTCCCGCTTCGTCTTCCGTCGCGCCTTCCCTGTGGGGACGGTTTTCGAGGAGGAGCATGCCGAGCTCTTGGAGCAGGCTATGGCTCCTGAGTGCGAGTAGCTCGCTTAGGGATCTGCTGAGCGCGGGCGACTTGCTTGGTTGGAGCCCTAAGCGTGGATAGCTCTCTCGGCGACATCGCGGGCGTGAGCGGTGCGCATGACCGGAGGGCCCGTGCTGCTCCGTTGCCCGACGTGCTAGCGCGCAGAACAATCTGTTGGTGCATTCGGCGGCTGCTGAAGCGTTTCGGCAGCCGCTTTTTATACGGAGTTTAAATACAACAGTCTGTTGTATTACGTAGAGTGGTATATCTCTAGCGGGAAAAATGCGAGAGACGGAGCATTATGGCGTTGCTAGTAGGACTGGACGTAGGGTCGACGACGACCAAAGTTTACGCGATGCACGAGGATATGACCGAGGCGTGGTGGGGATATCGCCGCCACGGGGCGTGTCAGACAGCGAGCGTGCGCGCCATGCTCGGCGAGCTCGCCGAGCGCTTTCCCCATGAGTCACTGCGCGTTGCGGTGACCGGCTCGGGTGCGCGCGATATCGCGACCGCGCTGGGCGCCTCGTACGTTCAGGAGGTGGTCGCCAACGCGCTCGCGATCAGCAGGTTCTATCCGCAGACGCGCTGCGCCATCGAGCTGGGCGGCCAAGACGCCAAGATGATCTTCTTCCGCACCAACGATAAGGGAGACATCGAGGTTGCCGACATGCGCATGAACGGCTCGTGCGCAGGCGGTACCGGTGCATTTATCGACGAGATGGCAAAGCTCATGGGGGTCGGCACCGAATCGGGCGAGTTCGAGCAGCTCGCAAGCCGGGGAACGACCGTCCACGAGGTCTCGGGCCGCTGCGGCGTGTACGCAAAGACCGATATCCAGCCGCTGCTCAACGAGGGCATTCCTACCACCGACCTGGCGCTTTCGGCGCTTCACGCGGTCGCCCGCCAAACGATCGGCGGTCTGGCCCAGGGTATCGACATCGAGCCGCCGGTAATCTTCGAGGGCGGTACGCTCGCCTACAACCCCACACTGGTCCGCGTGTTCCGGGAGCAACTGAATCTATCGGACGATCAGGTTATCGTCCCGCGCGATCCGCAGATCATGGTCGCGCGCGGTGCCGCCCTGTCGCTGACCGACATGTTCGCATCGTCCCAACCGATCGACCTTCCCGACGCTTTTGTCCGGCTGGATAAGCTCGAGACGGTCGCGCCCGCAAGCGGGGAGGGACGTCTTGCCCAGCCCTTTTTTGCCACACCTGCCGAGCAGGCGGATTTTACGGCACGCCATGGCAAAGAGACGCCGGCAAAGGGTCCGGATGCGTATGCGCCCGGAGAGACGGTGCGTGTGGCGCTCGGTATCGATTCGGGGAGCACGACGACCAAGTTCGCCCTGGTCGATGAGGCGGGTGAGCTTGTCGATTCGTTCTACGCGTCTAATAACGGCAGACCGCTCGACGTCGCCCAACAGGGTCTTGTCAGCTTGAAGAACCGCTGGGAGACAGCGGGAGTCACGCTTGCGATCGATGCCGTGGGCACCACGGGATACGGCGAGGAGCTTTTCGCGCGCGCGTTCCACGCCGACTACCATACGGTCGAGACGGTCGCGCACGCCCGCGCCGCGTGCGCATGCGTTCCCGATGCGACCTTCGTGCTCGACATCGGCGGACAGGATATGAAGGCCATCTGGCTCAACCACGGCGTGCTGACCGATATCGTCGTCAACGAGGCGTGCTCTGCGGGCTGCGGCTCGTTCCTCGAGGGTTTTGCCAAAAACCTCGGAATAGCCGTTGAGGATATCGCGACCGAGGCATTTTCGTCCAAAGCCCCCGCCGTTCTCGGCAGCCGCTGCACGGTGTTCATGAACAGCAGCGTCGTTTCCGAGCAGCGGCGCGGTAAGGGTCCGGGCGACATCATGGCCGGTCTCTGCCGTTCGATTATCGAGAACGTGTTCACCAAGGTCATTCGCGTTTCAAATCTCAACCGTCTGGGCGACAAAGTCGTCGTCCAGGGCGGCACGTTCCGAAACGACGCGGTGCTGCGCGCATTCGAGCAGTATCTGGGCAAACCCGTCACGCGTGCGCCCCACCCGGGGCTGATGGGCGCTATCGGTATCGCCCTGCTCGCGCGCGAGGAATGCCGCAAGGGCGACGCCGGCACGTCGTTTATCGGGCTCGATGCCGTGGAGCGCTTCGAGCATCGCGAGTTCGGCGGCGTTACCTGCCGTCGGTGCAACAACCGCTGCCAGCGCGCGGTCGTGGCATTTGGCGACGGCTCGCTTTACGTCACGGGCAATCGCTGCCCGCGCGGCGGCGCCATCTCATGGGATGAGCTCGTGCGCGAGGTTCCCGCGGCGGAGGAGCTGCGTCCGCAGGGTGCTTGCGAGGCACAGGCACCCGGCACGGGGCGCGACCGGACCGCGGCTGCCCCCAATCTCTTTGTCGACCGCGAGAAGCTGCTGTTCGAGTCGTACCCCACGGTTCCCGTCAGCGGGGGGCGCGATGTCACGATCGGCATTCCCCGTGTGCTCGAGTTCTGGGACACCATGCCGTTCTGGTCGACGTTCTTCAGCACGCTCGGCTTTAAGGTGCGCGTCTCGGGACGCAGCACCAAGGCGATGTACGAGCGCGGTCTGGCGCACGTCACATCCGACACCGTGTGCTTCCCGGCCAAGCTCGTCCACGGGCACATCCGCAATCTCGTCGACGCCGGCGTCGACCGCATCTTCATGCCCGTCATCACGACGGTGCCCACCGAAAACACCGCCTCTACCAGCGAGTGGATGTGCGCCGTCGTAAAGGGATACCCCTACGTGATGCGCAATTCCGATAACCCGGAGGAGCGTTTCGGCGTTCCGTTCGATACGCCGCTGTTCCACTGGTACGACGAGGGCGACCGAAACCGCCAGCTCAAGGCGTGGTGCAAGGAGACCTTCGATATCGATGCCGACCTGGTTGCCAAGGCGACCGAGCAGGCGGACCGCGCGCAGGAGACGTTTGAGAACCAGCTGCAGCTGCGCGGCAGGCAGGTGCTCGAGAACGTGCACGAGGACGGCGGCTACGCGGTGGTGATCGCTTCGCGCCCGTACCACAACGACCCGCTGGTCAACCACGGGCTGCCCAAGCTCTTCTCTGAGCGCAGCATCCCCGTGCTGACGCCCGATGCGGTGCCGGGGGTCTGCAACGTCGATCTTTCAAACAGCCGCATCGACATCGTGAACAACTACCATGCGCGCATGCTGTCGTGCGCGGTCATCGTCGCATCGACGCCCGAGCTCGAGCTCGTGCAGATGGGCAGCTTCGGCTGCGGCCACGATGCGTATCTCACCGACGAGATCGCGCGCATGATGGGCGAGATGGGCTCCAAGGTTCCGATGATGATCAAGCTCGATGAGAGCGACGTCGCCGGTCCCATGGGCATTCGCGTGCGTTCGTTTATCGAGTCGGTCAACCGTCGTCGCGCGGAGGAGCGTGCCGAGGGCGCCCGGGTGCACGCGGTCCATCCGCTCGACGACCCGTATAAGGTCAAGTACACCAAGCGCGACCGGCACGACAAGATCGCGCTGGTCCCCAACACCTCCCATGCGTTCTGCAGGCTCATGACCGCGGCGATGCGCAATCAGGGCGTGCGCGCCGAGGCCCTTGATATCGGGCGCGAGGATGCCATCCGCCTGGGCAAACGCTATGTGCACAACGACATCTGCTTCCCCGCGCAAATCGTGATCGGCGAGGCGCTCGCGGCACTCGAGAGCGGTAAGTACGACCCGCACGACGTCGCCGTGGTGACTGGCAAGTATATCGGCGACTGCCGCCTGACGCACTACATGCCCCTGCTGCGCCGCGCGCTCGACGACGCGGGATACGACTATGTCCCGGTGCTCACCAACGACGACGTCGATGCCCACAATGCGCATCCGGGCTTCAAGCTCGGCCTTGGCCCGAGCATCCAGATCGCCTACGGTCTTCCCATGATCGATGCCCTCGAGGCCATGCTTAGGCGCATCCGTCCCTACGAGCTCGAGAAGGGCGCGGCGGACGCTGCGTTCGACCGCGCGCTCGATGAGGTTATCGAGGGCATGGAGCGCTCCGGGCTGAGAGGCCAGGCGACGGGCTTCAAACGCGCGCTTGCGATCATGGACGCCGTTCCGTACGACCGCTCGAACCCGCATCCGACCGTTCTCATCGTGGGCGAGTACCTGCTCAATTTCCATCTCGGCGCCAACCACGAGATCGAGCGCTACCTCGAGGACAACGGGCTCGAGGTCATCGAGGCGCGCATGACCGACGTGATCCGCAAGACCTATTTCTACAAGCATGCGCAGTCGCGCGAGTTCCACGTCGACCTGTCGCTGCCCGAAAAGGCCTGGTACGCCACGGCGGACAACCTGTTCGAGCTCGCGCACGACCGTTGCGACCGCCTGGGCGCGGCGAGCCCGCTCTACGAGCCGCCGACGCGCATGCCCGAGCTCGTGCGCGCGAGCGATAAGATCCTGCACCATACGTTCGATGCGGGCGAGGGCGTGCTGATTCCGGCGGAGATTCTCGAGCACGCCAAGCGCGGCTGCCGCAACTTCGTGATCCTGCAGCCGTTCGGGTGTCTGCCCAACCATGTCGTGGGGCGCGGGCTCATCCATGCGCTCAAGGAGCAGTATCCCACGGCGCAGTTCCTGCCGCTCGACTACGATCCCGACGTGAGCTTCGCCAACGTGGAGAACCGTCTTCAGATGCTCATCATGAACGCCAAGGCGCAGGGGTGCGGTGAGGCGCATGGCGAGACCGCGTAAGGACGCCGATGCGCCCGATGCACGCACCCGTATCATCGAGGCGTTTTGGGAGCTCATCGAGAACAACAGCATCTTCGAGCTGTCGGTTGGCGAGGTGACCCGCGCCGCCCAGTGCAATCGCGGAACGTTTTACTACTATTTTCACGATTTCGATGAACTCGTCGCCATCGCCATAGCCCAGCTGCTGCAGGATAACGAGCTCATCACCGATGCCCTCTGGCATTTTTCGAGCGAGGGCGACCTTTCGGCGTTCGACCGGCGCGACGTCCGCTGCCTGCTGCGGCGCATCGTCATCACCATGAGGGCGGGTGCCGCCGAGCAGGTCGTGCAGGGCATCCATACGATCATCATCGACCGCGTGAGAGAGATCGTCCACCCCGACGGAGAAGAGCTCAAGGCAGATTCGAGCTTTGCGGTGGGCTTTCTGGTCTCGGGCATCATGGGCTTTGTGATGGCGGTCGGCTTTGCCCGGGAGGGCGGCGAGGAGATAGACCTCGAGCAGCCGGGGGACAGCGCGTGCGCGTACCTGAGGGCGGTCGCCATGCAGACGGTGGAAACGGTCGCGCAAGTCGAGGGCGTCGATACATCCGAGCTGCTCGAACGCGTCTCCAAGGAGGCCGATGCCTATCGCGCATCGCGTGCGACGAGTCCCGACGTGGTGAAAGACGCCTAGGGTTTCTCTTGCGGGGCGCCTGTCGCGCATCGCGCGGTGAGTCCCGCGATGCGGTCATAACCTGCATTCATGTGAGCCGGGTTTATAGATATTCCTCCAGCTGTTAACATAGACAACCTGTGGGTAAAGAGACAAAAGCGCCGCCGACGGGCGGGCGTTTTGATTTCGATGAACTCATGTAAGGAAACGAGCATGTTAGATAGATTTACCGATCGAGCGCGCAAGGTCATGTCGATGGCCAAACAGGAGGCGCTCGATCTGCACTCAAATAAGGTGGGCACCGAGCACCTGCTGCTCGCACTCGCCAAGGAGGACGAGGGCATCGCTGCCGAGGCGCTGCGCTCGCTTGATATCTCCTACGACGACATCATGGACACCCTCAAGGAGGTCCAGACCACGGTTCCCGAGCCCAGCGAGGAGACCGAGGCTGCCAAGCTTGCCTTTACGCCGCTCGTCATTAGCGTGATGGAGCGCTCCTTCCGCGTGGCACGTGAGAACAACCAGACCTACGTGTCGACCGAGCACTTGCTGATTGGCATCGTCGAAGAGGGTAACGGCATGGCCATGGACATCCTCATGCGCCTGGGTGTGTCGTCCGCCTCCATCAAAAAGGCTATCGAGAAACTTACCGCCAAGGACCAGGACAAGAAGCGTCCGCTCGCCGGCGCCGGTGCCGGGCGTCCCGGTGCGGGCCTGCCGTTCTTTAGCGGCTCGGACGCGTCGCAGCAAAAGGGGAGCGGCACCGATACGCTTAAGCAGTTCGCCACCAACCTTACGCAGAAGGCGCGCGACGGCGAGCTCGACCCTGTAATTGGTCGCGAAAAGGAAGTCCAGCGTATGATGGAGATCCTTTCGCGTCGCACCAAGAACAATCCGCTTATCTTGGGCGACCCCGGCGTGGGCAAGACGGCCATCGTCGAGGGTCTGGCTCAGCAGATTGCAGCTGGCAACGTGCCCGAGAACCTTATGAACCAGAACATCTGGACGCTCGACCTGCCGGGCCTCGTTGCGGGCGCCAAGTATCGCGGTGAGTTTGAGGAGCGCCTCAAGAACGTGATCCAGGAGGCCACCGAAGCTGACGACGTCATCCTGTTTATTGACGAGATGCACACCATCATCGGTGCCGGCTCTGCCGAGGGCTCCATCGACGCGAGCTCCATGCTCAAGCCCGTGCTCGCGCGCGGTGCCTTCCAGATTATCGGCGCCACCACGGCCGAGGAATTCCGCAAGTACCTCACCAAGGACCCGGCCTTCGAGCGTCGCTTCCAGACCATCGATGTCGAGGAGCCGAGCGTCGAGGACACGGTCAAGATCCTGACCGCGCTCAAGCCGCGCTACGAGGAGCACCACCATGTGCGCTATACGCAGGGTGCTATCGAGGCCGCCGCGAACCTCTCCGACCGCTACATCCAGGATCGCTTCCTGCCCGATAAGGCCATCGACCTCATTGACGAGGCCGGCGCCCGCGCCCGCATCGCCGCCAACCGCGCGCCCGAGCCGGTGCGCGAGGCCGAGCATCGCGTGGAGGAGCTTAAGGCCGCCGCGCAGGAGGCCACCGAGAGCGACGACATGAACAAGGCCGCCGAGATCACCGAGCAGCAAAAGGCTGCCGAGATTGAGCTCGCCGAGGCCAAGGCTGCCTGGACCGCCGAGCTCGACGCCAGCCCGCTCACCATCGATGTCTCCCAGATTGCCGACATCGTGTCCGTGACCTCGGGCGTGCCGGTGTCCTCGCTCACCGAGAGCGAGCGCCGCCGCCTGCTGCAGGCCGAAAGCGTGCTCAAGACGCGCATCATCGGTCAGGACGAGGCCGTCGAGGCCGTTGCCAAGGCCGTGCGCCGCAGCCGCTCGCCGCTCAAGGACCCGCGTCGCCCCGGCGGCAGCTTTATCTTCCTGGGCCCCACCGGCACGGGCAAAACCGAGCTCGCCAAGACGCTCGCCGAGTATCTCTTTGGCAGCAAGGACGCGCTCATCAGCTTCGATATGTCGGAGTTTGGCAGTGAGTTCGAGGTCTCCAAGCTCATCGGTAGCCCCCCGGGCTATGTGGGCCACGACGAGGGCGGCCAGCTCACCAAGGCCGTTCGTCGTCACCCGTACTCGGTCGTGCTGTTCGACGAGATCGAGAAGGCGCACCCCGATATCTTCAACATCTTGCTGCAGGTGCTGGAGGAGGGCCGCCTGACCGATAGCCAGGGCAAGACGGTCGACTTCCGCAACACCGTGATCATCATGACGTCCAACGTGGGCGCCCGCGAGATTGCGCAGGATGCGAGCGTTGGCTTTGGCACCACCGGCGAGCAGGGTCTCACGTCGAGTGAGATCCGTGGTCGCGCGATGGGCGAGCTCAAGCGCCTGTTCCGCCCCGAGCTGCTCAACCGTATCGACGACATTGTGGTGTTCCAGAAGCTCTCGGGCGAGAATCTCACCAAGATCGCGCACCTGCTGGTGGACGACCTGCGTCAGCGTTTGATTGCCAACGGCATGAACATCAAGCTCACCGATGCGGCCTATGACAAGATCGTGGCCGAGGGCACCGACCTCACCAACGGTGCGCGTCCGCTGCGCCGTGCTATTCAAAAGCTCATCGAGGACCCGCTGTCCGAGGAGCTTCTGGCCGGCGAGTGGGGCGAGGGCGATACCGTCCTGTGCGACGTGGCCGATGGCAAGTTTGTCTTTAGCCACGGCACGGGCGAGATCCCGGCACCGCGTCCGGCGGGCACGCTCGGTGGCGATACCGCTCCGGCGGCACCGCACACCGGCAACGCCGCGCCCGTGAGCGGCGGCGTGACCTCGGGCCCCGGCGGCATGATGCAAGCCGGTTCCGGCGCGCTGTAGGGCGTGGCGACAATTTGATACGCGCAATCGAGGCGCTCCGGAAAGGGCGCCTCGATTTGTAGAGCTGCGGAAGTTGTGACCGTTACGCTATACGGTCCACCGTTAGCCGATGATGCGAGGGCGCTCGGCGTTTTCGACTGGTTTATGCACGCAAAGTCTGGGAATATACAAGTCGCACGTCTTACTGTCTAACCAGTTGCGCCAAGGAGGCACCATGGACTACAAGATTACCGGCTACGAGCCCGCCCAGCTGTTCCATTTCTTTGAGGAGGTCAGCGCGATCCCCCGTGGGTCTGGCAACGAGAAAGGCATCAGCGATTTCCTGGTCGCGTTTGCCAAGGAGCGCGGTCTCGATGTGTATCAGGACGAGGTCTACAACGTCATCATTCGCAAGCCCGCATCTGCCGGCGCCGAGAATGCCCCGACCGTGATGCTGCAGGGCCACATCGACATGGTGTGCGACAAGCTGGGCTCCGTTGAGCACGACTTTACGACTGATGGTATCGACCTGGTCGTCAAGGACGGCGTCCTCACCGCTAACGGTACCACTCTGGGCGCCGACAACGGTATTGCCGTCGCTCTGATGCTCACTGTTCTCGATGACGATTCGATCGTTCACCCCGCCCTCGAGTGCGTATTCACCACCGACGAGGAGACTGGCCTGGTTGGCGCCGAGACGCTCGACAAGTCCCAGATTAGCGCCCGCACCATGATTAACCTTGACTCCGAGGAAGAGGGCGTTGCCACCGTCAGTTGCGCCGGCGGCGTCGTCGTTACCTACACCTGCCCGATCGTGCGCGAGCATAAGACCGGTAGCACCCTCACGCTCGACATCTCCGGCCTGCTGGGTGGTCACTCCGGCAGCGATATCCACCTGGAGCGCGGCAACGGCAACCTCATCATGGCCCGCATCATCGACCGCCTGATGGTTGCCGGCGAGCCCGCCATCGTTAGCTTTAACGGCGGCACCAAGGACAACGCCATCAACCGTGAGTGCAAGGCCGAGCTGGTCTACGCTGATCACGCTGCCGCCGAGGCCGCGGCCCAGATCGCAAAGGGCATCAGCGCCGACGGCACTGCCGAGCTCGAGGTCTTCGACCCCGGCTTTACCTGCACCGTCGAGATTGCCGATAACGCTGAGGTCGAGGCTATGGACCAGAAGTCCGCGCTTGCCCTCATCCGCGCCCTGCGTCTTGCCCCTAACGGCGTGATTCGCCGCAACGTCGCCACCGACGGCTCCGTCGAGGTTTCCTCCAACATCGGTGTGGTTGCCACCTCTGACGACCAGGTCAAGATTATGCTGTCCCCGCGCTCCTCGATCACCTCGCTGCAGAACGAGTTCAAGGACCGCCTGCAGACGCTCGCCGATGTCCTGGGCTTCGACGCCAAGTTTGAGTTCGAGTATCCCGGCTGGAGCTATGCCGAGCATTCGCCGGTCCGCGACGTCTTTGTCGAGAGCTATCGCGAGCTCTTTGGCTCCGAGCTGCGCATCGAGTCCATTCACGCCGGCCTTGAGTGCGGCCTGTTTGCCGAGGCCCTGCACGGCCTGGACGCCATCGCCGTGGGCCCGACGCTCTCCGATGTCCACACTCCGGACGAGAGCATGGAGCTTGCTTCTGCCGAGCGCTTCTACGAGCTGCTCATCGACGTCCTCAAGCGCCTCGCTGCGTAAAGGTTGCGCTAGCAGCAGTCCGAGTCACGTGCTAGCGGATTGCAAATGACATTATGAGAGGGGGCACCCGGTCTTTTGCGACGGGTGCCCCCTCTCTTTTGTTTGATAATTGCGAAATTACGGCCACCTAGTCCATTTCTGCCCTGATGAGGTCGAGGGCGCGCTGGCAGTTTTCGCGGACGGGGCCGAGCATATGCTCGCGCAGGTCCGCCATGCCGGGCAGGTCGGCGTATTCGTCCATGACCTCTTCCATGCAAATGGGTACCTCGTAGGCGAGGTCCATCATGGTCGCAAAGCAAAACTTCTCGGATAGCCCGGCATCGGTGAGCGTCGCCTCCAGCGTGGGGGCGCCCATACCGTGGTATCGGCGGATAGCGCCTGGACCGATGCACCCCACACGATTTTCGCCGCCAACGCTCATGGCAAGGCGCGCCCGGCGGCGCATGCGCTCATACGCCAAACCCGCCGCGACATCGTACATTCGAGCCATCATGGCTGCGCCGTCGTTTCCAAGGAGCAGGGAATAGTTTTTCGCGTGCGCATCCGGTGCGCCGATGATGGCGTTAAAGAAAAGTATCTGCGTAAACAGATACAGGTTAAGTTGATGGTGGCTCGTATTTACGAGGAGCTCTTGAATGTCGCGTGTGGTCGGGCCGCCGTCTGCCGTGTACTTTTGGGCGGGCATCACCCCAAGAGCCTGACAGAGGTCTTCTTGTTGTAGGC
>CAJMJM010000008.1 GCA_905213725.1 Collinsella aerofaciens | reverse complement strand
TCTTCGCCGAGCGACACTCGCGCCGGGCCGCCCGCGCCAACCGCGCCCTTCACTCGCGCGGTCAGAGCAGCGACCACCGAGCGACCCGCGGCAGCGACCAGCACCGCCTCGCGCTTGCAGGCCCCTGCGATCTTGCGTGCATCCGCCCGATCCAAACCCGTCGCGACAAATACACTCAGGGCGCACAGGCAAGCCGCAACTGCAACCGGGGCGCTCATAGCTCCACCCGCATAATGCGCCGGATAACCACCAAGGCAACGGCGTTGAGGGCAAGACCCAGCACCACAGCGCCCGCGCCGGCAGGCGTCGCAAGACCGCGACGAAAATCTGCCGAAAGCAGCGCCAACACCGCGCACATGCCCGCCGGCATCGCCGCGACCATATGCGCAGACATGCGAGCCTGCGACGTCTTAACATCCAGGCGGCGCTTGAGCTCAATGCGCTCCCCCACCATGCTCGACGCTTCGGACAGTAAGTCGGCAAGCGGAGCGCCGGTGCGCTGGGACACCTTAAGCGCCAAGGTCACAAGCGAAAGACCGGGGGCGTCGATACGCACGAGCAAGTCATCGAGCGCGTCGGTCGCCGAGATGCCGCAATCGATCGCCGCCGCCACCCGCAAAAACTCGGTATGCACTGGCTCTTGCGCATGAGCGCCCACAAAGCGCATGCCCTGGGCCAGCGAATGTCCCGAGGCAAGCGACATGGAAAGTGCGGTAAACGCCTCGGGCATTGCCTCTTCTGCATCGTGTTGCTCGCGCCGGCTCTCAAAGCCATCCCGAGCGGCACCAACGGCAAACGGAGCAACAAGTCCCAAGGCAAATCCGAGGGGCGATAACGACACCATCGTTAGTAAAACGCAGCAGACACCGCTCGATAGCAGCAGAAACGCCAAACGTCCCGAAGCATCTTCGATCACGAGGCCAAGGCGATGCGCCGGAGCCAGCGATGCCCACGAACGGGCGATCTTTTTCAGCAGATCGTTTTCCACCAGCTCACGCGGCAGCTTCTCTGCCACCGTCTCGAGCGCCTGACGTGCCAGCTCCGCCGGCGGTACCTGCGGCACACGAGGTTCCGCCCCGCACGCCGTCGCGACAGAAAGCCCTGCCAAGCCCCCTACGACGAGGGGCACAGTGATCTCCATTCGTCCACCTCCTCTTGTGTGAGCGTCCCCGACCGCAGGCCTTCTGCGATAAACGGCGGCTCGCGGTCAAGCGTCCAGGTGCGCTCGGCGGCATCGAACGTCACATAGCGCTCGAGCTCTACGCCACCCGATGCGGCGCGTCGCACCCCCGAATACGAGGAGACGAAACGCCTGCCATCGGCGTGGCGCTCGGACATCACGATGCCGTCGAGCGCCATGGCAATCTGCTCCTCGATGAGCTCGCTCGGCAGATCGATGCCATAACGTGCAAGCAACGTCAGACGCACCACGGTCTCCTGTTCTGAACCCGCATGAAGTGTGGTGAGCGACCCGTCGTGGCCCGTGTTCATGGCCTGCAACATGTCGCAGCACTCGGCACCGCGCACCTCGCCCACCACGATGCGGTCGGGGCGCATGCGTAGGGCATTAGTTACCAGGTCGCGGATCGTCACCGCGCCCTCGCCCTCAATTGAAGCCTCGCGCGCCTCTAGGCGCACCACGTGCGGATGATGCGCAAACTTGAGCTCGGCAGAGTCCTCGATCGTCACGATGCGCTCGCCGGTGGAAATCTCACATGACAACGCGTTGAGCAGGGTGGTCTTACCAGATCCCGTGCCTCCCGCAACCGCCAGGTCCTGTCGCAGCGACACCGCACACGACAGCAGCTGCGCATACCAAAGCGGCAGCGATCCCAACCCCACGAGCTCGTCCAGCGAGCAGATACGGTCCGAGAACTTTCGGATGGTGAGAATCGGTCCGTCAATCGCCACAGGCGGAATCACCGCGTTGACGCGATAGCCCGTTTTGAGGCGGGCGTTGACGATGGGGCTGCGCTCGTCGATGCGGCGGCCAAGTGGCGAGATAATGCGGTCGATAAGCACACGGATCTGCTCATCATCCTCAAACGCATGCTCGATGGGGTACAAGACGCCGCCGCGTTCAAAGAAAGCCGAGCGGCAGCCGTTGATCATGATCTCGGTAACGGTGTCGTCCTCGATGAGCGGCTGCAACGGCCCCAAGCCCACCACGTCATCCAAAATCTCGTCGATGATGGTCTCGCGCTCGGGCGTCGCGAGATCGGTCGGCTCCTCAACATTGAGCGCCGCCTCCACCGCAGGACGCAATTCCGAGCGGGCAAGTGCCGGGTCGATATAGGCGCTGATACGCGCCACTTCGTCGTAACCCATGCGGTCCATCACGGCGCGCTTGGTGCGTCGTTTCACGGCGCGGCGACGCCCCGCATCTACAGGCGCTGCCGCCGCCGCAGCGCCGGCAGCCTTAATCCTCGTTTGCAGGCTCATCGCTGATCACCCTCGCGCGACCAGGGAAGGCGGATACGCGGGCGTTCGGTGCGCGTTGCACGGTCGGCGACCATATCGCTCCAAGGGCCGACGGCGCACCCCAGTTCCACGAGCATCTCGCGCGTGGCCTCGCGCACGCTAGTCGCAAAAGCGCTGGTCTGCCCCACTGCCTCGTCAGCGCGCCCAAACGCCATGAGCGCGGCGAGATCCTGCCCGCCATCGGCGATACGAATCTTGGAGCTCAACGCACAGGCAATCTCAAAGCGCATGGCGACGTCCTCGTCTGCCCCGCGCGCACCGAACCGGTTGAACACGGCGCTCATGCGCGTGCGCGGCACACCTACTCGACCTGCCAGTTCAATGACGCGCGATGCCGATGCCGCGGACGACACCGCCGCATCGCCAACGACCAGGCAACGGTCGCTCGCCGCCACCGCAGCCGCCACGGCGTCGCCCCAAAAGACCGAGGTATCGATAAAGACCACGTCGGATTCTCGACGCAGAACATCAAGCAGTAACTCCACCGGACGTGCCATGAGCTCGGCTTGCTCGGGCGCCGCGACGGGACCCCAGAGCGTAACGCCCGGTGCCACGCGCATCGATGTGGCTACGATATCCGGCTCGGTGAGCGTGCCCGCCGCCGACGGCTCGATAAGTGCCGCCATATCGCGCGGAGCATCGACGCCTAACAAGTCGTAAAGGTTTCCAAACATCAGGTCCAGGTCGAGCACGGCGGCACGCAAGCCCAACAGCGACGATGTGTGTGCCATGGTGGCAACGATCGTCGACTTGCCGCAACCGCCCGAACCCGAAATGGCGCAGATGACCGGAGCTCGATGCGGCGAAGCGGCAGCGTCTGCCGGCGGCATCGGAGGCGGCGGGGCGGGCGTCGGTGACAGCGTCCCCGTCTCCCCCGCCGCAACCACACGCTGCGTCCAAGCCGGCATGGCAGCTTGTTCGGTCTGCGAGGCAGGCCCGTTCTGTGCAATCTGCTCATGCTGCATCAGCGACAACTCGCCGCACCCGGCAAATCCCTCAACTTCATCGAGTTCATCCGCCAGATTCACGCCGTGCACGTATCCCATATCTACAGCCGGGGAATCGCCAGCATGCTGCGCCGGCCCTCCAGCGTCATCGTATACAAGAGGGTTCCGGGGGCGCCGACCATGCTCGGCTTCCGCTTTTCCATAATCATCAACACGCGGGCCTCTTGTAGCGCGAGGCGCCCCGGGTTCCCTATCAACAAAAGCATCGGGCTCAATCGTCATGCGCCGATCGGAATCAACCGCTCCCTCGCCCGCGCGCCCGTTGCCGCATATACTGTGTGCAGCGATGACCTCGGTCGCCCCCGCGCGAAACAGCCCCTCGATATCCGACGGATCGAGCGCTTCTATCAACACGACCACGCGACTCACGCGGCCTTCGGCCGTCAGGCGCGCAACAGTCTTGCGCACATCTTCGGTATCAAACAGAGACGCCGCGATGATGGCAGCCCCGCGGCGTGACGGAAACGCCCGCGCCATGGAAACCAGCCCGTCCAGGTCTCCCACGCGAAGCACCTGTGCACCCGCATCACGGCCCTCGACTTCCCGCTGCAACAGCCCGTAATCGCCGCACGCGCAGCACGCAAGCCAGATCGCCTTCATCACTCGTCGCCTCCGCTCTTTTTGCCGCGCGCCGTGGCGGGAATCGTCAAGCTGACCGTTCCCTTGTCCGAGGCTCCCAGCAGTTCCTTGACGTCTTCGGGGTCAGCCGCCAGCGTCACCCATTCGATCTTGCCCTCGCGCGTGGCACCGGAATCCTCACTGGTATCGATCACGTACGCGCCGCACAGCCGATCGGTTACGCCGTCTTTTTGCACGTACACGTCCACGTAGCTGCCCACGCCCGTAGCACCGCCGACCGAGTGCTCGGCATCGACCGCCACCGAAACGGCAACCTTGCCCTTAGGCACCTCGAGCTTGCGGCTCTCGGCCTTGGTGTAGACATTGCAGATCACGGCGTTTTTGGGAATACGCGAAGTCGTCACGTCGCCGCGCACCTGGCGCAGCTCGGTCGCCGCGTCACGCGGCAGCAGGCTCGTCAGCCATTCCTGGGTTATGACATTGGTCTCATCGAGGGTCTCGCCCACATCGATATCGCGCGCCGCGACGCATACCTCGACGCGATCGCCACCGTACTTGGCCAAGGTCTCAGCCTGGACCTGTTCGGCTCGTGAGCGGATCGACGAGCCGTAAGCCATGCAGAGCAGCGCAGCGAGCACACCCGCGACCAGACTGATGGCGATGCGCTTGCTCTTGTTCACGGCCGCTCCTCTCATGGCAGTGCCGGGCGAATGCCCGTACCACCATTGTCTGGGCGGTCAGAGCGCAAAGCGGCGCAATCGCGATCTTGGTTTTCGATGTCAAACCAATCGCTGACCAAAAGCTGACCAGCTCGTCAAGCTCGTGGCAAGGTTTTGGTCAGCACGTTAGCAAACTGCATGTTTCGAGGCTTTTCCGCAGCAAAAAAGCCGTCTCCCGAACAGTTGGGAGACGGCTGCCATAGGAAAAATCAATTACAGATGGACATCGGGATCGAGCATTTGAGCGCTCACGCGCATGGATGACGCCAGGTTTTGGAACGTTTCCAGACGCAGGCTGTCAATCTGTCCGGCGTCTTCGGCCTCGCGAACGGCGCAACCCGGCTCATGGACATGCGTGCAATCGCCAAACCGGCACGCACGCGATGCCTCGACAATCTCGGGGAAGGCGCGGGCCAGTCCCCGCTCGTGACCCACGAGCGGTAGGCTGCGCAGGCCCGGGGCATCGGCGATCACGCCGGCGTCGCCCGGCAGCGCCACCATCACGCGCGCGACGGTAGTGTGACGGCCTTGGTCGTCGCGTTCGCGCACACCGCCGGTCGCCAACGTATCGTGGCCCAGCAGTGCATTGAGCAGCGTCGACTTGCCGGCACCCGACTCGCCCAGAATCATGGCGCAGCTGCGGACATGCACGCAGGCACGGACCTCGTCCATGCCGCGTACCTCGGCAGAGTACGTCACGATCACGCTCACGGCCGGACCCACCAGGCGGCGCACGCGGTCCAGATCGCGCTCGAGCTCCTCGGCATCGCAACGGTCAGCTTTGGTGAGTACCACCACCGGTTCGGCATCGCAGTCGAGCGCCAACACCAGCGAGCGCGCCACACGGTCGAGCAGCACCTCGCCGGCACCGAGCGCCTGCACGATTAGCACGCTATCCACGTTGGAGCAGAGCACCTGGCGCTCTCCGCGGGCACGGCCGCGCCAACGCTCAAAGCTCGTACGGCGCGGCAGCACGCACTCAATCACGCCCATATCGTGCCCGGGAGCGCGGCGCACCGCCACACGATCGCCCACGGCAGGTAGCAGGACCTCGTCCTCACCGCGCGACTTGGCAAACCCCACGGCATGCTCGGCGCGGAAGGTATCGTCGGCGGTCGCCACCAGTGGAAACCCACGATCCAAGCGCACCACGGCGCCAAGCTGCATCTGCTCGGGCTCCTCGGCATGTGCGCAGAAATCATCAAAGGCAGTCTGCTGAGCTTCATCGACCGGCAGGTCGTCGAACGCCGGAACGTCCTGCAGCGCGTCGAGTCCCGGCACGCTTGCCAGCAGTTCC
Source organism: Collinsella aerofaciens (assembly GCA_905213725.1). Classification (GTDB taxonomy): domain Bacteria; phylum Actinomycetota; class Coriobacteriia; order Coriobacteriales; family Coriobacteriaceae; genus Collinsella; species Collinsella aerofaciens_BZ. Next base: position 21,815 of record CAJMJM010000008.1, on the reverse strand, counting down.
TCGGCAGACGCGGGAGCTTCGGTCGCAAGCTTCCGACGACGATCGCGCTTAGCCCGCGCCCCCGTCGTCTTTTTCTTCGCCTTAGCCTTCGCCTTGCCCACAAGCGCCTCCCAGCACCATAAATCACAACTGAGCAGGTATTTTACCCACAAAAAAGAGTCGGTCGAGCAATTGCTCGACCGACTCACACACTTTCCCTCAGCTTATGGTCCCGAGAGATTATCCGAAGGCCCGACCGCCGGGAGGGATTTCTTCTGAGCGATCCCGCAGCGCGAAGCGCGAGGACCAGCGAAGAAGAAACCCCGCAGGCGGTCGGGCCGGTGGGAAGGATGGCCTTTCGACCTACTCTTTCTCGACCGCGCGCATGATCGCCTTGTAGATCTCCATCAGCGGGATGATCAGGAAGGCCAGACCCAGCGCGGCAAGAACGCCCTTGAGCTCAAGCGTCACAGGGCCAAAGAACATCTCGGCAAGCGTCGGCTGCACGGTCACGATCACCGTCAGCACCAGTGCCAGCGCGGCAGAAGCCCACAGCCACTTGTTCTGCTTCTTCATGGTGAACAGCGACGCACGACGGCTGCGCATATTGAAGCAGTGGAATATCTCGACCATGTTGAGCGTGATGAACGCCATCATCACGCCTTCCTCGTCGGCATTGCCGGCGATCATATCGGCGATGTGGATGTAGCCCATGTCAAAGTACACGCCCACAAAGAAGCTCGCCAGCACCAGCACGGTGATGATCAGACCCTGGACCACGCAGTCCAGGCCCATGTGACCGGCAAAGACACCGTCCTTGGCGTTGCGCGGCTTGCGCTTCATGATGTCGCCCTCGGCGTCCTCCATGCCCAGCGCGAGCGCGGGGAAGCAGTCGGTGACCAGGTTCACCCACAGCAGCTGCACCGGCTGGAAGATGGTAAAGCCGATGAGCGTGGCGATAAACACCGAGAACACCTCGGCAAGGTTGGCCGAAAGCAGGAACTGGATGACCTTGCGGATGTTGTCGTAGATGCGACGGCCCTCTTCGCAGGCACCGATGATGGTGGCGAAGTTGTCGTCGGCAAGCACCATGTCGGCAACGTTCTTGGTGACGTCGGTGCCGGTGATGCCCATACCGACGCCGATGTCGGCGCGCTTGATGGACGGGGCGTCGTTGACGCCGTCGCCGGTCATGGCCACGATCTGGTCGCGCGACTTCCAGGCCTCGACGATGCGCGTCTTGTGCTCGGGCTGGACGCGGGCGTACACGCCGTAGTCCTCGATGTGCGCGTCGAGCTCCTCGTCGCTCATGCGATCGAGGTCGGCACCGGTGATGGCATGGCTGCGATCGGCGACGATGCCCAGCTGCTTGGCAATGGCCACGGCGGTGTCGATATGGTCGCCCGTGATCATGACGGTGCGAATACCGGCATCGTGGGCCTCGCGGATGGCGTCGGCGACCTCGGGGCGGACAGGGTCAATCATGCCGGATAGGCCGCAGAAGACCAGGTCGTGCTCGAGCGCAGCGGGGCTGCAGTCGCTCGGGACCTCGGTGTAGGTGCGGCTTGCCAGCGCCAGCACGCGCAGGGCCTCGTCGGCCATGGCCTTGTTGGCGGCCACGAGCTCGGCGCGACGCTCCTCGGTCAGCGGAACGACCCTGTCGCCGTCGTAGATATGGGTGCACAGGCCGATCACCACGTCGGGCGCGCCCTTGGTGTACTGCTCATACTCGCCGTCCAGGGTCTCGACGACCACGGACATCATCTTACGGCCCGAGTCGAACGGGGCCTCGCCCACGCGCGGGTGCTCGGCAGTCAGGCCAGTAAGACCAGCCTTGCCGGCATCGTTGACGAGCGCGCACTCAGTCGGCTCACCAACGGCCTCGCCCAGGTCCTCGTCCCACTGGGCATCGGAGCACAGCGCCATACCGGCCAGGAACTTCTCCTTAGGCGCAGCGAGCTCGTGCTTGACGACGGTCATCTTGTTTTGGGTAAGGGTACCGGTCTTGTCGGAGCAGATGGTCTGCGTGCAGCCAAGGGTCTCGACGGCAGAGAGCTTGCGGATAATCGCCTGGCGTTTGGCCATTTTGGTCACGCCGAGCGAAAGCACGATAGTCACGACGGCAACCAGACCCTCAGGGATGGCGGCGACGGCAAGCGAGACAGCGACCATAAAGGTATCGAGCAGCGCGGTCGGGTCGGTGAGAACGTTGCCCACGCCGTGGCGGATGATGTCGACGCCAAAGATAACGACGCAGATGACGATAACCATGATAGTGAGGATGCGGCTGAGCTCGGCAAGCTTCACCTGCAGCGTCGTGAGCTCTTCCTTGGCCTCGGCCAGGGCGCCGGCGAGCTTACCCATCTCGGTGTTCATACCGGTACCGACTACGACGGCGCGGCCACGGCCGTACACCACGGTGGAGCCCATGTAGCACATGTTCTTGCGGTCGCCGAGCGGCACGTCGTCGGTGCCGGCGGCGAGCTCGATCACGTTGGCATGCTTCTCGACGGGCACGGACTCGCCGGTAAGGGCGGCCTCCTCGATCTTCATCGTGGCGCTCTCGAGCACGCGGCAGTCGGCCGGGACGGAGTCGCCCGCCTCGAGCATGATCACGTCACCGGGCACGAGCTCGGCGCTCGGCAGGTGCACGAGCTTGCCGTCGCGCAGCACCTTGGACTGCGCCGCGCTCATCTCCTGCAGGGCCTCGAGAGCCTCCTCGCTTTTAGCCTCCTGGACCACGCCCAGCACCGAGTTGACGATAACGACGAACATGATGATGGCGACATCGGCAAAGTCCGCCTCGCCCTTGACCATGCCCGTGAGCGCGCTGATGACGGCGGCAACGATCAGCATGATGACCATGGGGTCGGCCATCTGCTCAAAGAAGCGCTTCCACAGCGGCGTCTTCTCGGCTTCCTCGAGCTTGTTAGGGCCTGTCTTAGCGTGGCGCGACGTCGCCGCGTCGTCGGTCAGGCCGAGGTTCTCATCGACACCTTGGTCGCTGAGCACCTCCGCCGCGGCGGACAGGTATTCCTTTTGCATATAGAGTCCCCTCCTGGGATTCGGGCCACTCAGCAGATTGATGCCCGATCATAATTCCCAGGAGAAGGGCAAGGGCTCATCAAGGCTGCCGTGCTGAGCGGCAGTTGATAGTGGAGCTATGGTACCCCAAAGCAACGCGTCTAGCCAAAACAATCCATTTGGAAATATGGTCCATAAGCAACGGTGCAGACCGTGTGATGCTCAATACTGATAAAACGTTTTTTCTTCGGCGCATCATCAAATTGAAATATCGCCCAGATAGCAGCGGTTAGAACGGTTGGTAAAGTTTTTGCATATACCGTTTTTCCGCAAAAAATGAACTTCTAATTCGGCATACGGTCGATTTTTTGGGGTATTCGGACGCCATTTCGTTATAATCAACTCGGTTTTATTTCTTATGGTTTATCTATCAGCGCAAGACGATGTCAGATGGAGGTCTGAATGTACAAGCGCACCAAGATTGTATGCACCATGGGTCCCGCCTGCGATAGCGACGAGACCATCCGCGAGATGATCAAGGCGGGCATGAACGTCGCCCGTTTTAACTTCTCGCACGGCTCCTACGACGAGCACCACGGTCGCATCGAGCGCGTCCGTCGTATTTCCAAGGAGCTCGGTATGCCCGTCGGCATCCTGCTCGACACCAAGGGCCCCGAGGTCCGCACCGGCCTTCTGGTCGACGGCAAGAAGGTTGCCGTCAAGACCGGCGACAAGATCGTCGTCACCGCTCAGCCCACGACCGAGGATTTCCACGGCACCTCTGAGCACATCTCCCTCGACTACCTGGCTCTGCCCTCCGAGGTCGAGAAGGGCTCCCTCATCCTGATCGATGACGGCCTGGTTGCCCTCGAGGTCGAGTCCGTCGACGGCCAGGACATGGCCTGCGTCGTTAAGAACGACGGCCTGATCGGCGAGCGCAAGGGCGTCAACATGCCCAACGTCAACATCTCGCTGCCCGCCATCACCGAGCGCGATCGTCAGGACATCCTCTTTGGCCTGACCGAGAACATCGACTACATCGCCGCTTCCTTCATCCGCGACGGCGAGTCCGTCCGCGGCATCCGCGAGCTTTGCCGCGAGAACGGCGGCGAGCACGTGACGATCTTCCCGAAGATCGAGTGCGCCCTGGGCGTCGAGAACTTCGACGAGATCCTCGAGGCTTCCGACGGCATCATGGTCGCCCGTGGCGACCTGGGCATCGAGATCAAGCCCGAGCTCGTTCCGCACATCCAGAAGGAGATCATCGCCAAGTGCAACGCGGCCTACAAGCCCGTTATCACCGCTACGCAGATGCTCGACTCCATGCAGCAGAACCCGCGCCCGACGCGCGCCGAGGTTGCCGACGTTGCTAACGCCATTTACGACGGCACCGACGCCGTTATGCTGTCCGGCGAGTCCGCTGCCGGTAAGTACCCGGTCGAGGCCGTCAAGATGCAGGCCAGCATTGCTCTCGAGACCGAGAAGTACCTCCCGGCTCACGCTCCGCTCGAGGTTCCGGCTGACGCTCACGGCACCCGCGTTGTCAACAACGTTGTGGGTATGTCCGCTGTGAACATGGCCACCACCGTTGGCGCCAAGTGCATCACCGTGCCGACGACCACCGGCCGTACTGCTCGCCTGATCTCGCACTTCCGTCCCAACATGCCGATCTGCGCGTTCTCCCGCCACGAGTGGGCCGTCCAGCAGATGATCATGTACTGGGGCGTTATCCCGCACCAGGCCGAGATTACCCAGGGCACCGTCAACGGCACGATCGTCAAGGCGATCGAGACCGCTAAGGAGCTCGGCTACGTCGAGGCCGGCGACCTGACCGTCGCCACCGCTGGCGATCCCCGCATGAGCGTCCAGCTCGAGGACAAGGTCTCCTCGACCAACGTCGCTTACGTCGCTCAGGTGCGCTAAGTCGTACTTGCAAGCACACTTGCATCGCAAAGGGCCCGGAAGGCGAAGCCTTCCGGGCCCTTTTTCTGTGCCAATGCCGGCGCACGGCAAAACACACACTCATTTCTTTACCAAAAGCGCGAAATCCACCCTTCGAGACCCAATGAATAAAGTCCCAAGCGCTAAAAGTGTTCGCCCGGTGGCAAACCCACACCTTAACCGACGCTGCTAAATCGTTTTAGCAAGAGCCGGATTGACCTGCTTTTCGGAAGTATGCGGCAAATTCTGATACCTCCGAGCACACCCCGTTTTTTCGCAACAAAATGCCTGATAAACTAGCCTCAAAAGCCAGGTCTGCTCACAAGGTTTAGATTTTGCCGCATACTTCCGAATTGACACTGGCATCGCACGGTCCAAAAGCATATTTCGACCAGGAGGACGTCATGGACCTGACGCTATGCGGTCAATCCGCTTTTTACTATCACCGTATCCCGCCACAGATATTAGGCCTTTACCCTGCCATTAGCCTTGGCAATATGGATCGCAGATGTTGCGGCCTCGGAAGTCATGCAGTTGTAAAAGACCTGCTTCACGCACCGCTTCACAGGATTGTATTCACTCGGGCACAATCCGGGTCGCGAAGCCTGTTTAAATCGCACCTCCTGACCCAAGAGCCGCCTCCCGGGTCGTTTAGGCAAACCGAGCATGGGTTTGATGTCACATCGCCCGAGTTCACACTGCTCAACCTTGCTACGCAGGTCTCACGCAACCAGCTGCTTATGGCGTGTTATGAGATGTGCAGCTCGTTTGCTGTGTATACACCCTGCAAACGAGCGCAACGGCAACTTGATGAAGCTATTTCGCTTAAGCTCATTCCACCCAACTGCGGCTGGGAGCGGGTTATCGACGTCAACGGCAAGGATACCAACCTGTGGAAGCGCACGCCGCTTCTTTCCGCAGCGGATATCGCCGCGTTCGCCAAGCAGGCCGCAGGCCTGCGCGGTGTTAAGCAGCTCCGCTGGGCCGCCGAACGCATGACAGGACAGACCGCCTCGCCCTTCGAAGTACAGACCTCCATGCTTATCTCGCTCCCCCGCGACGAGGGCGGCATGGGCATCAACATCGCAAACAACGTGCGCATCCCACTCAGCGACGCCGCGCGCTCGCTGTATGACAAAACCTGCTGCTACGCCGATATCCTCATCGAAAGCGCCACCGACAGCATGGGTGTCATCCTTGAATGCCAAGGCCGCTCCGCCCACGACAGCGAAGCCGCGAGCCTCTCCGATGCCGAGCGCGCCACCGCGCTCACAAGCATGGGCTACGACGTCATCCAAATTACCTTTGGCCAGATTAAGGATAAGAAGAGCTTCGACCACATAGCCGAGCTCATCCATAAAAAGGCTGGACTTTCCTACACCCCAAAGACCAAACAGGAGCGCGCCGCCGAAGTCACCCTGCGGCAAGAGCTACTTGTCAATTGGGTTGAGCTATTCACCGCCAAGCCGGCCAGCTAGCAGCTAGCAATCAGGGGAAGCGCAGGCATATCGGGCGATTCGACGCGAGCCGCAAATCCCGCCTCGGTTAGCTCGATGACCTCGGTAAACGTTGTATCGAAAAACTCCTCGGTTAGCAGGCGATACGGCGGATGATCGGACTCGCCGGGGTTTTCGCGTACAATCTCGTGCATAACGCCGATGGTCTTGAGCACATACTCCTTATGGATGGGATACTGCCCAAAACGCGTCGCAGCGGTATACAGGCGATCGGTCGCACGCGGGATGGAAACAATGCCCAGCGTCTTGCCAAACCAGTCAAAGTCACCTTGCTTTTTAATGCGGAACTCCTCGCACGGCTTGCCGCCGTGCGCCTCCAGGTACTGATTCACGCGCGTATTCCATACGGTATCGGCCACCAGATGCGACCAGACACCCAGTGTCAAATCGAGCAACGACTGCGCCACGTCCTCGGACGCAAGCGAGAACTCACAGGCGCCGGGACCGGCAACCGGCTCGGCATCCTTGTAGCGCTGGGGATAGTGCACGCGATTCAGTCGCTCGCGCTCCTCGACAATCGAGGTAGCCGCGGCTGGCGCACCGGTGGGCGAACTTTTAAGCAACGGTGCCACATAGGTATCCCAGAACTCATGCTCACGAGGCTTAGGGATAGGCTCGGGCTTTGCAAAGTGCGTAATGCGGTACGGGATGGGATCGGCGATGCCAGGGACCATATAGCCCACGAAGATATCCGGAACCACGCAGCCAAACAAAAAGGCATTGCGGTCGCGCACGCTATTGGCAAGCGCACCGGTGCGCTCCAGCAAACGCTCCGTCTGAGCGATATGAATGTTCCAACTTGGCATAGCCACCCCCATAAAAAACCTGGATAACTATACCATCACGGCAAAGCCGCGCGGGCGGCTACGCACGCTCTACGCAGCAACTAGTCCGTAGCACCGCTTTCGGTTCCATACGACGGCGAAGGTGCCTCGACCACATGGTGATATCGATCGATATAGATTGCACGGGCACCCAGGCGCCGCACCAAATCCTGGTGATGCGTGCTCATCAAGACCGTCTTACCCGCCGCGACGTAGGCCAGCAAGAAGTTGACCACGATGTCGCATGAATCCTCGTCGAGCCCATTGGTAGGCTCGTCGAGGACCAAGATATCCGGGTTCATCGACACCACCGCAGCCAGCGCAACGCGCTTCTTTTGCCCGCCCGAGAGCTGATAGGGAGAGGCGTCGGCAAGGTCGGCAACCTGGAACAGCCCCATGGCATCGCGCACGCGGCGCTCGAGCTCGTCTGCCGGCAACCCCATCTGCGCGGGACCAAAAGCAACCTCCTCGCCCACCGTGGCGCAGAACAGCTGGGCATCGGCGTTTTGGAATACGAAGCCCACGCGCTGGTGGAACTTCTGAGCAGCAGCAGAATCCTTCAGATACGCCGCATCGACCACGTGCCCGTCAAACAGGAATGCCCCTGCGTCCGCGAGTTCAAGGCCGTTAATAAGACGCATAATCGTCGTCTTGCCGCAGCCGTTGGGACCTAGCAGGGCAACGAGCTCCCCACGGTCCACGCGCAGCGAAACGCCGTCGACCACCGTATGGCCCGCATAGGAAAACACCACGTCGCGAAACTCGATGAGCGGCGTTGCCTCGGCGCCAACAGCACCGCTCGCGCCCATCGCGTCATTTGTATCGTTTGCCAAAACGTCGCCCTTCCCTATTCATATCGACGGTTCGACCGCCCGCGTTACAGCACGGCGCACAACACTGTCAGCAGCGCCACGCCGGCCGCATAGGCCGCATCGCGCCAGCCAAACCTGGCGCGCGCGGGAGCCGGATACGCACCGGCAAAGCCGCGGCAAAGCATAGCCTCGTCCATCGCGCGACTGCATTTCATCGCCTTGATAAAGGTCATGCCCATGATACCCGCGATCGAATCGGTACGCGAAAATCCCTCGGGCGCACGGCCAACGCTGCGCAGCATGACCGATTCGCACAGATCGTGCGCCGTACGACCCAGCACCTCGATGTGCTTGAGCGCCATATCAAACGTAAAGATAACTTCGTCGGGTAGGTGCAGCATCTTGAGCGCCGCCGACATGCGGCTCCACGTGAGGGTCCACGAAACGCCCAGCACCAGCGACACATTAATGAAGGTCTTGAACGCAATCTTGAGCATGGCGCCCGTAGCGGAAGCACCCAGCAGCAGGGCAGGCAGCGCCAAAACCACTGCGAGCCCCGCGGCGCCAAGCGCCGGCACAAAGGTCGCGCGCAGCCCGCGTACGGGACGCACGGCAACGAGCACCAGCGCAATGGCCGCCATCAACATGAGGTACAGTGGGCTTTGTGTCAGGCACACGCACAGGACGCAAACGAATATCCCCACCAGGCGCACCGGAGCCGAAACGCAAGAAAGGGCGCGGTCGACCATCGACCCGCCCTCGTGCGCGCCTCCACCCAGGCGAACCCGCTCAAGCAGGCTCGCCAGGTGCAGGACGTTCTTTTGCATCACGCGATGACGAGCGCCCGTGGGCTCGTATCGCTCCTCGGCCGCAAGCCAGCTAGGCAGCTCGACCATCGCCATGGGCTCCGCTTTCCTTGACCGTCAGCGAGATCAGACGGAATGCGATGGTGAGCACCGCCACGCCAATCACGCCGGACAGGATATACATGGCAGCCTGACCGGCAAAGCCGAGACCCTGCTCCTCGGAATAGGCCTGCAGGTAATCACCCGTAGGCAGAGCGTCGGCAAAGGTCGGGGCGTCGAGACCGACCGAAGCCTGCAGGCTGTCGTCGCCAGCCTCCTGAACGGCGGTCGCGGCGCCCTCGGCGTCCCACTCACCCCAGGCGTCACCCGTGGCCAGCAGGCCCAGCGGCGTGGCCACGACAAGCACGGCAACCAAGATGAGCGTGGGGACCAGCGAGGTCTTCTTTGCAGCAGCGCCCTCGGCAGCAAGCTGTCCATCGGCGGCTTCGGGGCCGACGATAACGCTCGGCGCCGTCTTCTTGATAAAGCCGTAGATCGCGGCAGTCGCCACGCCCTCGACCACGCCGGCGACCAGCATATGCGGGATCATCATGGCCGGAATGGCAATGGACAGCGGGAAGGGGCAGTACAGCGGAGCGCCCGAAGCATTTGTGAAAAGCATCGGCTGAATACCAAACTCGATTGCTGCGCACAGGGCCGCCAGGCACAGGCCGACCCAGCCGCTTACGATGGCCGAAACCGAGGTGCCCCAGCTCTTGTCGTGCAAACGGCTGTTAAGCGCGCGGAACACGATGGCTGCGGCAAACGGCAACACGAAGGCCATGTTAAAGCAGTTAGCGCCAAAGGACAGGATGCCGCCGTCGCCAAACAGCAGCGCTTGCAGCGCCAGCGCGACCGAAACCGCGATAGCCGCGGCCTCGGGGCCCAGCAGCAGCGCGATGAGTGCGCCACCAACGGCGTGGCCTGTGGTGCCGCCAGGCAGCGGCACGTTGAACATCATGAGCAGGAAGGAGAACGCGGCGCAGATGCCCAGGAACGCCATGTGCTCGCGATCGAGCGTGGCGCGCACCTTTTTGATGCAGTGGATCCAAACGGGCACCATCGCCACCGCCATAACGGCATCGGTCTGCGGGGACAGATAATTATCTGGAATGTGCATGTACGCCTCCCGGTTATCGGCGCACGGAATTGCAACGCCGCTTGAATCACCTTTCCAGTGTTACGTAATGTCAGATTCGTAACACTCCGCGGGCTATCATAGCAAAACGGCGCACTGCCGACAAAGCAGCACGCCGTTATGTAATGCGCGTGTCATATATGCAGGCTCAACGGTGCCTTATACCGAAAACAGCAGTCACGTAAGACTCGGCGGCAGCCGACGCTGGCCCATATCCGGCGCAGGACCTAGCCGCGGACCTCGCCGTTTACGCCCTTGCACACCTTGGTGACGATCTTCTGGTGCGCCTTTTCGACCTCTTCGCTGGTGAGCGTGTGGTCGTCGGAGCGATACGTAAGCGCAAAGGCCATGGATTTCTTACCCTTGCCGATGCGGACCGGATCGCGGTAGACATCGAACAGGCGCACGCCCTCGAGCAGCTTGCCGCCGGCACTCGTAATACGACGCTCAAGATCCTCGCAGGTCACAGTGTTGTCGACCACGATAGCAAGGTCGTGCTCAACGGCCGGGTACTGCGAGAACTCACGGTAGTTATCCTGGTTGCGGGCGCCCTTGATCAGCTTGTCCAGGTCAAGCTCAAAGGCAACGACGACCTCGTCGATGCCCATAGCCTCGCGCGCCTCGGGGTGGATCTCGCCAACCCAGCCCAGCACGGTACCGCCCGAGAGCACCTCGGCAGCACGACCCGGTTGCAGGAAGGCATAGCTCTCGCCCTCGACGGGACGGAAGCGAACCTTCTCGATGCGCAGCTGGGCAAGCAGCTCCTCAACGATGCCCTTGCCAAAGAAGAAACGCAGCTTGCGGTACTTCATGTTCCAAGACTGCTCGCTCCACTGGCCCGAGAGCACACCCGCCACGGACTTGGTCTCCTTGGGCAGGCTGGCGTTCTCGCGGCCATGGAACAGGCTGCCGACCTCGTACAGGTGCACGTTGGGCGTGCCGTGGGCCTCGTTGTAGGCCACAGACTGCAGCAGACCCGGCAGCAGCGAGCGGCGCATCTCGGTCTGCTCGGCCACCAGCGGGTTCATGAGAACCACGGGGCAGCCGCGGCCCTCGGTGGACATACCGATCTTCTCCAGGTCGCCCGGGGCGGCAAAGCCAAAGGTCGTGGTCTCGTTGAGGCCACAGGCGCGCAGGATCTCGCCGACCTTGCGGGTGAGCTTCTGCTCGCGGGTCAAGCCGCCGATATGGTTCTTGGCAGCCGGGATGGTCGCCGTCACACGGCCCATGCCCCACAGGCGCAGGACCTCCTCGATCAGGTCAATCTCGCGCGGCAGGTCGGGGCGGAAGCTCGGCGGCGTGACCATAAAGTCCTCGCCGTCGCGCTCGACGGTGCAGCCCAGGCGGGTGAGCGAGCGCTCGATAAAGTCGGGCTCGATGTCGGCACCGCAGATGGCGTGCACGCGGGCCAGGCGCAGCTTAATGCTGTCGATGGTCTTGGGCGCGGGGAAAACGTCGACATAGCCGGGAGCAACCTCGCCGCCGGCGATCTCCTCGATGAGCGCGCACGTCACATTGGCGACGTCCACGCAGCCGGTCTCGTCGACCTGGCGCTCAAAGCGGATGGAGGCGTCGGAGATCAGCGAAAGGTCGCGGCTGGTGTGCGAGGTGCGGCCGGCGTTGAAGCAGGCACTCTCGACCATCACGTCAACGGTATCGTCCTCGATCTCGGAATCCATGCCACCCATAACGCCGGCCAACGCCACGGGGCGCTCGCCGTCGGTGATGAGGCCCATGCCGGCGTCGAGCACGCGCTCCTCGCCGTCGAGCGGAGAGAACATCTCGACCTGCTGGGCGGCACGAACCACCACACGACGGTGGCCATCGCGCTCGGCAAAGGTGTCCAGGTCAAAGGCGTGCAGCGGCTGACCGGTGAGCATCATCACGTAGTTGGTGATGTCGACGATGTTGTTGTGCGGGCGCACGCCCAGGGCGTTGAGGCGCTTGGCCATCCAGTCTGGCGACGGGCCGACCTTGACGTTGCGCACGATGCGGGCAACGTAGCGGTCGCACAGGCCCTCGTCGGCGATCTCGACGGAAAGCTCGTCGTCGGTCGCGCGGCCGGTCTCGACCTTGATGGCGGGCAGCTCAACGTGGAAATCGCGGTCGAAGATGGCGCCGGTCTCGCGGGCCATGCCGATCATGGACAGGCAGTCGGGACGGTTGGGCGTGATCTCACAGTCGAGCACGGTGTCGCTCGAGCCCACGTACTCGGCAAACGGCATACCGCAGGGCGTGTCCTCGGGCAGGATCATAATGCCGGAGTGGTCGCCGCCCAGGCCGAGCTCGCGCGCGGAGCAGTTCATGCCCATGGACACGACGCCGCGAAGCTTGCTCTTCTTGATCTTGACGTCGCCGGGCAGAACCGCGCCGTTCATGGACGTGACGAGGTGGTCGCCGGTCTCGAAGTTCTGAGCGCCGCAGACGATCTGCAGCGGAGCGGGGGTACCGTCGGCGTAGAGATTCTTGTCGCCCACATCGACCGAGCACACATACATGTGGTCGCTATCGGGGTGCGGGGTCTTGGTGAGCACCTTGGCGGTCACCACGTGGTCGAAGGATTCTCCCACAGTGTCAATCGCCTCGACCTCGGTGCCGGTACGGATATATTCGTCCGAAAGGGTCTTGGGATCCTCCGGAATATCGATCATGGTCTTGAGCCAGTCGTAAGAAACACGCATCTAGCTCTCCTTTCATACTGAAAGCCTGCGAAGAGATGCAGGTGGAAACTTCAACTTAGTGAACATTCCTTACAAAGCGAGGGTTGTCCAAGTGCGGCAGATCGGCCCGAAAGAGGAGCGCCGCGTACTTTGGTACGCAAGCGACGAATGAGCGCCGAGGTGCCGTGCTTGGGCAAGCCGCAGCCTAGAACTGATTCAAGAAACGCATATCGCCCGTCATGAGCGTTCTGAGGTCGGGCAGGTCGTAGCGCAGGGCCGCGACACGCTCGGCGCCAATGCCAAAGGCGAAGCCGGTGTACTTCTCGGGGTCGATGCCGCAGTTGATCAGGACGTTGGGGTCGACCATGCCGCAGCCCAGGATCTCGATCCAGCCGCTGTGCTTGCAGAAGTTACAGCCCTTGCCGCCGCACACGTGGCAGCTCACGTCCACCTCGCAGGAAGGCTCGGTGAAGGGGAAGAAGTGCGGGCGGTAGCGCGTCTTGCGGTCCTCGCCAAACATGCACTTAACAAAGTAGTCGAGCGTGCCCTTAAGGTCGCCAAAGGTGATGCCCTCGTCGACGACCAAGCCCTCGATCTGGTTGAACTGCGGCAGGTGGCAGGCATCGGCCGTGTCGGGACGGTAGACGGTGCCCGGGCAGATCATGTAGATGGGCGGCTTCTGCGACTCCATGGTGTGGATCTGCACGCCCGAGGTCTGGGTGCGCAGCAGCACATCGGACTCGCCGTGGGCGTGAGCCTCAGGGTGCGCGACGCCGCCGGGGTTGTTGTCGACCACGTAGAAGGTATCGCGGGCCGAGCGGCTCGGGTGATCCATGGGAGCATTGAGCGCAGTGAAGTTGTAATAGGAGGTGTCGACCATGGGGCCGGACTCGACGGTGTAGCCGATGCCGCTAAAGATGTCCTCGGCCTCCTCGATGATCTGCTTGATCAGGTGCTGGTGACCGATCTGCGGACGGATGCCCGGCAGCGTGATGTCGACGGCCTCGTGCTCGAGTGCGTGCTTGAGGGGGGCTGCCTTCATCTCGGTGGTGCGCGCGTGGAGCATGCCCTCGTTCAGCTGGCGCATCTCGTTGGCGCGCTTGCCCATCACGGGACGATCCTCGGGGGCGAGTTTGCCCATCATACGCATCAGGCCGGTAATACGACCCTTGCGACCGAGCAGCTCAACGCGCGCAGCCTCGAGCTTGGCGGCGTCGTCGGCGCCTGCGACGAGCTCCTTGGCCTCTTCCTCGAGTTTGACCAGATCATCAATCAGACTCATGTCTTCCCTTTCGTCTCTCGCGCATTCGCTTGCCGAGGCGGCTGCCGCCGTCTGACGTTGCGAAATCGCGGCCCTGGTCGGTTACTAAAAAAACCGCCCTCGGGCATGTACATTGCCCATGGACGGTTGAATTCCGCGGTACCACCTTGTTTGACCCGGCGGATGTCTGGCCCGCCGTGCCCACTCTGCGCCCCTTATCGCGAGGCTCACGGCTTCCCTACTGGGGCTTCGCCGCCGCTGGCCGCGCGCCCGTTGAGGTTGCTACTCGGGAGTGAACGCTTGGCCCTTGTCACCGCAGGAAGGCTTGCAGCCCATGACCTTCCCTCTCTTGCCGGCGACGCGGCGGGCAAAACCCTCTCCGTCAACGCATTGGGCTATAGGATAACACATTCTGCGAGTATATCGCCGCGTTCCGTTTTGTTCGCACTGGGTACAAGGCAGGTAGCTGTGCAAACTGGCCGCACGCCCACCCGTGGCGTCCGGTCTGCGAGATCAAGGATATAGGTATATGGGAAAGAAACTCGATAAGAAGGCCAATGCCGCCGTGGCCAAGGCCCCTAAGAGCGCCAAGACGGGCAAGGCCGTCAAGAAGCTCCGCAAGCTCGAGGGTAAGCTGTGGACCCGCGAGTACCTGCTCAAGATTGCCGAGTTCGATGGCGCGACGATTGCCCCCGCCAACGGCGCCGCGGCCCGCGCCGATGCTATGGGCACCCTTGCCGGCGAACATCACAAGCTCCTGACCAGCAAAAAGTCCGTTGAGCTCGTGCGCTCTCTCGCGCGTGAGACGGTTGCAGGCGAAAAGATCGACGACTCGCAGCTGCTCGACGAGATTCGCGTGCTCGGCCGCGACCAGCGCGAGGCAAGCGCCATTCCCACCGAAGAAGCCGAGGCCTGGACCAGGCTCACCTGCGAGGCCGACGCCGTGTGGCACAAGGCCAAGACGGCCAATGACTGGGCGAGCTTTGAGCCCTATGTGGATAGAATCGTCGCCCAGCTTAAGCATCAGGCCGAGCTCATGGACCCCAAGCGCGACCCATACGACGTTTGGCTCGACCAGTACGAGCGCGGCCTTTCCGCCAAGAGCTTCGATGCGTTTTGCGATGAGGTCAAGGCGACGGTCGTGCCGCTCGTGCACGCCATCGGCGAGCGCGGCCAGCAGCCCGCTGCCGACTTTTTGCACGCCCGCGTGCCCGAGGCCGCCCAGCGCGCCATGAGCTTCGACCTTATGAAGCTCGTCGGCCTGGACCTGAACGACACCACGCTTGCCTTTACCGAGCACCCGTTTAGCGAGGGCTTTGCCGTGGGCGACGCGCGCATCGCGACGCATATCTACGAGGACGACTGTATCTCCAACGTCTACAGCATCATCCACGAGGCGGGACACGCCATGTACGAGCTGGGCGTCAATCCCGCCTATGCGCGCACCTGTCTTGAGGGCGGCACATCCATGGGCATCCACGAGAGCCAGAGCCGCTTTTTCGAGAACACCGTGGGTCGCAGCCGCGCCTTTATGGGACCGCTGCTCGAGGTGCTGCGCCGCCACGCACCCGAGGTCTACGGCGACGTCGACGAGGACACGCTCTACCACGCCGTGAACATCGCGCAGCCTTCGCTGATCCGCACCGAGGCCGACGAGCTCACCTATCCGCTGCACGTTATGGTGCGCTACGAGATCGAGCGCATGCTGTTTGCCGGCGAGGCCACGGCCAAGGACATCCCCGCGCTTTGGAACCGCTTCATGGATGAGTACCTGGGCATTCCCGTTCCCGACGACACGCACGGCTGCCTACAGGATACGCACTGGAGCGGCGGCTCGTTTGGCTACTTCCCCACCTATGCGCTGGGCAGCGCCTACGACGCCATGTTTGTGCCGGCCATGTGCCGCGACGGTGTCGACCTCAACGGCGCCTGTGCGAGCGGCGACCTGACACCCGTCCGCGCCTGGCTGGGCGAGCACATTTGGCAGTGGGGCCGCGCCAAGGACGCGCCGGAGCTCATCAAGGGCGCGTGCGGCATGGCGTTCGATGCCCGCTACAACTGCAGCTAACTGCAGGACAAGTACACCACGCTCTACGAGCTGTAAGGCATAACCGACACGCCAACGCAAAGGGGACGCCGCGGAACCAATCCGCAGCGTCCCCTTTTTTCACCTAATAACTAGGTACCCAATGACTAGTTCGTTGACGCTAATGTCTTGGCAACGTCAGCGAAAACGGCCCCAAGCGAGCAAGGTGACGTGAAATGAAAGGGCGCTGACCTTCTGGTCGCGCCCTTGAAATTGAACGTCAGATTGCCGCTTGGGGCCGTTTGCAGCGTCGAGCAGCTACGCGGTTTGGTAAAACCGCGTAGCTATAAAGCCTCGAGCGCGTTGGCGATGCGCTTCATGGCGGCATCGGCGGATGCTTGGTCGGGCGCCTCGGCCAGCACGCGGATAACCGACTCGGTTCCACTCTTGCGCACCAGCACGCGGCCCTCGCCCGCCAGCGACGCCTCGGCCTCGGCGATGGCGGCTTGCACGCCCATGTTGCCCAGCGCGGCATCTTTATCCGCCACGCGTACGGCAACCTGAGCCTGCGGCAGCAGTTTGCACGGAGCCGTGAGCTGCGAGAGCGTCTCGCGCTCGGCACGAATCACTTCCATCACGCGCAGCGAGGTCATAATGCCGTCGCCCGTGCGCTCGATATCACCAAAGATCGTATGGCCCGTCTGCTCGCCGCCCAGGCTGTAGCCGCCCTCGCGCATCTTGGCATACACATGACGGTCGCCCACGCCGCTGGTCACGGCACTTAGACCGGCAAGCTCCAGCGACTTGACCAGGCCAAAGTTGCTGGCGATCGTCGGCACCACGGTACCGCCCGAAAGGCGACCGTGCTTGTTCAGGTACACGCCGCACACATACAGGATCTGGTCGCCGTCGACCACGCGACCACGCTCGTCCACGGCCAGGCAGCGGTCGGCATCGCCGTCGTAGGCAAAGCCAACGTCCAGGCCCTGCTCCACCACGTGGCGCTGCAGACGCTCCATATGCGTGGAGCCGCAGTCAACGTTGATGTTAAAACCATCGGGCGCGGCGTTAATCACGCGCACATCGGCACCCAGCGCGTCGAACACCGGCTTGGCCACCGAGGATGCCGAGCCGTTGGCGCAGTCGAGACCGATCTTGACGCCCTGCAGCGAAAAGTTCGCGCTAGCGATGAGCGAGGCGATGTAGCGGTTGCGGCCCTGCATGTAGTCGACCGTGGCACCGATGTGGTTGCCCGTAGCCAGCGGCACCTCGCTCTTGCCATCGATATAGTCCTCGATGAGCTCCAACACGTCCTCGTCCATCTTAAAGCCGTCGCTGTTGACGAGCTTAATGCCGTTATCGCAAAACGGGTTGTGGCTCGCACTGATCATGATGCCGCAATCGAAGCAGCCCTCCACGGTCTGATGCGCCACGCCCGGCGTCGGGATCACGTGCAGCATGTAGGCGTCCGCGCCGCTCGCGACCAAGCCGCTCACCAGCGCCGCCTCGAACATATAGCTCGAGCGACGCGTGTCCTTGCCCACGATCACGCGTGCTTTGGTCCCGCGGTTGGCGCCGTAATACCAGCCCACAAAGCGGCCGATCTTATAAGCGTGCTCTACCGTCAGTCCAACGTTGGCCTCGCCGCGAAAGCCGTCGGTGCCAAAGTACTTCATGCGCTCTCCTTACAAAATAGGGGCGAACAGATTGCCCGTCCGCCCCAAAATGGTACTCGATTATCTGCGCTACCAGAAAAACCCTACGCCGACGCGCTGTCGCGAGCCGCCTGGCATGTAGGAGTCTGACGCAGCGTAAGCGGCTTGTCCCTCGCCTCGGCCGACGTGGTCAGCGTATACGTGATCGTCGTCGTCTCGCCAGCATGCAGGTCAACGGTGCCCGAATAGAAGGGGATTCCATGCCACGTAGCGGCGCCAAGACCAAACTGGGTGCCCTCAACCGTAAGGTCACTGATGTTGCCGCCCGTCGGGGCAAACACTGAGACATTCAGGCGTTCGTCGTCACGCGCGGCATCGGATGCGCCCGCCGCAACGTAGTCGGGCAGCTTGCCAGCCTCCTCCTGCGTCATGATGTTCGTCAGGGTAACTGTGATGCGATAGGAGCACGTGCCGTCGCCGTTCTTCACGCCCTGGCCAATCTGCGTGTCGGCGTTCAGATACCAGTCGAGCTTGGAGAAGCTCAGGTTGTTAAAGTAAACGCCGGCAACGGGATCGGCACTCGGATCATCCGGATCGGGCAGCGAAGCGTCAATGCCTGTCTCCTTGATGGCATTCTGCTCATCATCGTTTCTCATCCAAGCAATCAGACGGCCCTCTTCGGCACCGCGCTCGAATGCACCGACAAGCTTTGTAACGTCGACGTCACCGATGCCACCGAGAATCTTGTCGAAGGCGGCGCTGGCAACAGATGCAAAGATGCCGTCCGATTCCTCGACCGGATAGTTCCAATACACATCGTGCATGAGAACCTTCGCCGCGTTGGTACCGTCGACGACCGTACCATCGGGCAGCGAGACATTACCGACAAGGCCCAGCAGGTACTGCAAGAACACCGGATCGATGCCGACGACGCCATCAACGTCCTGCCCATACTGGGACTTCCACAGCGCGGCGACACGCTGCGAGTTGCGGGGCCAATCGGGCGAATACGCGTTACCAGAGTTGTACAGGTTGCTGTGGTCACCAAACAGTGCCTCGTCCTCTTCGTCGACGCTCTCAACCGCCTCGTCTTTGCTGAGCGCAATACATGGAACAAAGTCACCGATCGACATCTGGCCATCGGTGACTGAAATCAAACCTTGCGAACCACCAAAACCGCCGCAAGCACGAATCTCGACGTTGTTCATGGCATACACAAGATAGTTGCGCGTCTGGCCGTTGGCGCCGAGCATCTGGGGCAGAACGGGGGCGACTTTCTCCGCCGCGTCGACTGCACCATCCAGGGTGGCAAAGCCGTCCTTTGCCTTATCGACCAGCTCGGTCACCTGGGCGATATGCGTATCGCCAATACCCTGCACCTTTTTGTTGGCGCTCTTGAACGCCTTCGAGCTATCGGAGAGCGAATCGGCGACCGCCTGCAGCGCGGACACGTTGATTGTCCCGTCCTGGAACAGCTTGCCGGGCGTTGCCTGAGCGAGATTATCGGCCATGGGGACCAGCGCGCCGCTCGAAACATCGGACAGAGCATCGACCATGGTGCGGGCGGCGTTAATATCGCTGCCATACACCGGAATGAACGAGGCCATCGTCCACACCGGGCTCGAGGTCTCCTTCTTCATGCTGCTGCAGAGCTCGTCGATCTTTTTCGCATCGTCGGGCAGGGTCGAAAAATCGCCCGACGTGACCTTGTCCTTAAGGCCGCCGACGATCTCAACAGTTTCCTTTGCCTGACTCTTCACGGTTTTTGCCGAGCTAAGCAGCATGAAGCCACTCACGCCAAACGCGACAAGAACCACCGCGACGACGGCAGCGACAACAGCTGAGACGCGGCGGTTCTTGCGCTCGCCCTTGCGATGGCGATGGCGAACCAGGCCGTTCGAGGTCGGGCTCGTCGAGGAATCACCGCCGTAGTTCAAGCCAAAATCGTAATAATCTTCCTTGGAACCCGAGCCCGCAAACTCGGCACCGCTATCATCCAGGCGGGCGAACGTGCCAGTCTCGGAGGCGCCGGTGTAAATCGTGCCGAGGTTACCCGTAAGCCCCGCGCCACCGGCAGAAGGAGTATTGTTGGCGGCCTTGCCGGCATTAACGTTGCCGGCAGCATTCGCGGCGTTGGCAGCACCTGCGTTGTTCGCAGGTACCGAAGGAGCCCCACTCGGCTGCGACGTGGAGGTTGCACCGTCCGCAAAGACATTCCCTCTTGCACGGCCGGTCTTTTTTGCCTTTTGAGACTGCTCGTACAGAGCGGTAAACATCGCCGTCTCGCCCGGGGACACGCGCTTACCGGAACCGCCCTGTCCAGCGCCGCCCGGCATGCCGGCCTTACCAGCCCCGTTCGGACGCGGCGGAACTGCAGGACGGCCGCTATCGCTGCCCTTAAAGTGATTACCAGCCATAAAGAAATCCTCGCAATTGAGTCGCAATGAAAAAGTCCATAACGTTACTAGTTTATGGCATTTTGAGCATCGACAGCTAAACTCCAGACACGGACATCAATTGGCGAAAATGCGGCACAACACCTTTTCTGTCTTGGCGGCGGCGTCAACTACACCGTGAGGAACATCATCACGATGATCATGGCAAAGCCGATAAGGTCGGTCGGCAAAAACACCGTGCCCAGCATAACGGCGCTGGTGATGGTCGCCGAAACCGGCTCCACAGTTCCGATGAGGCTCGCGCGCACCGAGCCGATGTCCTTAACGCCCTGCATATAAAGCATGTAAGCAAAAAACGAGCCGATAACCACGAACACCGCGAGCGCCTCGATGCCGGCGGCATCGAGCGCCGGCATATGCGCCCAGGGCTGCACGAAGACACATGAGACCACGCCCGCCGTGAGCATTGCCGAGCCCGTGACGATGGGGCTACCGTATTCGGGCAGGATCTTGGCGGGAATCACCGCCATACACGCGGCGCTGACCGCACACATAAGACCTGCTGCCAGGCCAAGCGGCGAGATATTCAGGCTGGTGGGGTCGCCGCCGGTGGCGATTAAAAAGGTTCCACCCAGAGCCAGGCCAATGCCGATGACTTCGCGAGTACGCGGCATGCGGCGATCGGTCACGCAGGCGTAGCCCATGATGATAACGAGTTGCAGGCACTGGAGCACCGTCGCGGTTCCGGCGTTCGTCAGGCGCACGGCCGAAAGATAGCAAAACTGGTTGAACAGCAGGCCAAAGGCGGTAAAGAGCAGCAGCTGCTTGCGATCAGCGGGCGTCGTCCAAAGCTTGACCAGGCGTGCGCGGTCGCGCGTGACAACCACAGCCATAAAGAGCAGGCCGGCGAGAATCTGACGCACGCTCATAAGCCACAGCGTATCGACATGGTAGGTATCGAACAAAAAACTCGCGCTGGTGCCCGAGAAGCCCCAAAACGAACCGCCCACCAGCGTAGCCAAGACGCCCGTGATCATCTTGCGCGTCGAAGCGCTGTTCAGGCGGTCGCGCCATGCGCGACGGGTGTTGCGGCTGAGCTCGTCGGTGCCCTCGGGCACATCAATGTTCGATATATCGGTCATCGGCACCGAAGCCCCTGCGCCTTCGACCTGCTCGACACACTCTTTGCTCATTCCACTCCCCCGAAACAGCCTGGAAACAATTCGGCTTACCTTACCACGGCGAAGTCACCAGCTGGAGGCTTGTCCACTTATCGGTAGGACAATTCCGCAGGCGTCTTTCCATAGCTCGATACCGCAATGGCCTTGCATTATGCGACAGCCAAATCGCGGCAGCAGGCTCTTTTGAAATGGATGCGACAAAGCCCCCGAATTCCACAATGTAAGCGATTTTTAAAAATGTTCTTGCCACCGAGTTCAGGCTCCGTTATATTATCCCTTGCGCGCTTGCGCACCCTTGATCGGGCGTTTAGCTCAGGGGGAGAGCGCTTCCCTGACACGGAAGAGGTCAGAAGTTCAAATCTTCTAACGCCCACCAAATGTTCGCAGCTCAGAGGCTAAGCCTCTGAGCTGTTTTTGTTTTGGTCACCAAATGAGTCGCCAAATCGCCGGCAAAAGGTATCTCAATTCATGAAAGAGTGGTTCTGAGCGTCTGTTTAGCCTTGTCATCTCAATCGAGTGGGGGTTGACCATTTTGAACATAACCGTGCATCTCGTT